>NZ_CP076132.1:4575000-4737500 GCF_018736045.1 Flammeovirga yaeyamensis
AAACTTTCATTGATTCTATATAGCCAATAATATCACCTTCCTTCACTTCATCACCAATCTTCTTTGGCTCTTCAGATGATGTCTTCGTCAAGAAAAACTTACCTTCCAATGGAGCCTGAACAGATTGCCCAATTTCTTTAGTGGCTTCTACTTTCGCTGGTACTAATTTTTGTTGATGATCTCCTACTTCCTTTTGACCATAACCAATCTTTACATCAAATGATTGCCCATCGACAGTAATGTTTAAATGTTGTGGTCTATCTTCAACCACATTATTTGATACTACCACAGGCTGATCCTCCGTTTTCGACTTTCTTTTGGCTACATCGTCAACAAATGCAGCTTTTGCCTCTCCACTTTTATATGCTCTATACTGAGCAGGATGCATTGCAAACTCAAACAACTCTTCATTATCTTCCCCAAATTCCCATTTGTTTTTCAGCATTTCATCACTTGCCTTTTCCAGTTCATCTCCTAGTTGCTTATCATGAAACTCTTGTGGATCCCCATCAAAGAAGTGTCTTTCTTGGGCATATGCCAGTGCTTTGATTTCATCAGCAACTTCTCCAGGAAGTTTACCCGATTTACCCAATAACATATCCCATGTATTATCATCAATTAAAGTCCAGCGTTCCTTACCTTTAATCAATTGCATCACATTCATCAAAGCTGTATTCTTCACATATTGAGAATAAGGAGTAACAAGTGGCGGATAACCGAGCTTAGGCCAAATGAATTTCACTTCATCAAAAAGCTTAATCAACAACTCATCTTGAGTTAAGGTTGGCTGATCTCTTTTAGATAACCACTTATTGATACTACTTAGATTATTTTCCAAATCGGCCATCAAAGAACCCATCATTCCACCAGGAAGACCCGGCCCGATAAGGAGGGAATTCATAAATCTATTTTTAGGATTGATATACAGCCCAAGGAAATCATCAATAAACTCTTGAGTGAGTCGCCTTACCTCCATATAAGCATTCATATTGATATCAGGGACAATGAATCCTGCATCTTTAAGCATTTCATGTGCTGTAATCAAATCAACATGCCCTGTACCCCAAGACAATGGCTCCATTCCGACATCAATATATTCCACCCCAGCTCTAGCTACTTCCAATATAGAAGCAGGTGCAAAGCCTGGTCCTGAATGTGCGTGATATTGAATGATAGTTTGTGGATTTTTAGCTTTTATTCCTTTAACTATTTTACCTAAAGATTCTGGTCGCCCGATACCAGCCATATCTTTTATACAGATTTCATCTGCACCTACATCGATTAAATGATTGGCTAAATCCACATAATATTCAACAGTATGAACAGGAGAAAAAGTAATGGATAAACTCGCTTGGGCGATCATCCCTCCTTCTTTTGCAAACCGTATAGAGCGTTCTAAGTTTCTTGGATCATTTAGTCCACAAAAAGATCTCGCGATATCAGTCCCTTGCTTTTTCTTCAAGCGGAAAATCATTTTTCGCAACTCTTCAGAACACGGACTCATCCGAATTCCATTTAATGATCTTTCCAACATATGCGTTTGAATACCCGCATCTTTAAATGGTTTTGTCCAAGCTCTTACCGCTTTATTCGGATTTTCTCCAAACAATAAATTGATTTGCTCGAAACCTCCTCCATTGGTTTCTACTCTACTGAAACATCCCATATCGACAATATGAGGTGCTACTTTCGTTAATTGATCTACTCTAGGCACGTATTTCCCTGATGATTGCCACATATCGCGGTACACCAAAGAAAATTTAATTTCTCTGCTCATTTTTAATGCTGATTAGGTTAAGGTTAAATTTTGTTCTTCGTTGATTTTGTAATTTCTACTACTCTTCCTTCTCCTTTTGTAGCGATTGAAACCGATGCGGAAAGAACGGCTACCATCTGAGGAGAAACTAAAGGCCCATTTTTTGGATTGATCGACTTTTTAGTTGGTATTTCTTCCGGCAAATAAGAGTTTGTGATGTTAATAATTAGCTTACCGGATAAAACAACCATCGTTAGAATAGTAAATACAGTCCCCATCCCAACCACTAAAAGCAGCAGGGCTGATTCTAAATTTTCCATCATAATTTATTATTGGTATGTGTTGTTTCTAAGTTCTAGTTGATGTTGTCTTTGGATAAAAATCAATTTATAGCTTATCAATAAATTTTTAAGTGATGATTATCACTGAATTACATCAATTAATATTAGTGTTATTTCTACATTTATTTTTTATATGAATAATCACTTCATCCAAGACAAAAAGAGCAAATTGGAAAAGAAATTAGTATATTTATAGCTTACTATTTTTCGAAATATGGATTTTAAATTAATAGCCGATTTTAAACCTATGGGTGATCAGCCCGCTGCCATTAAACAATTAGCAGAGGGAGTGGAAAGTGGAGAGGAATCTCAAATTCTTTTGGGTGTGACGGGTTCTGGTAAAACATTCAGTATAGCGAATGTTATCAAAGAGACCGGCCGACCGACATTAATATTGAGTCATAATAAAACACTTGCAGCACAACTGTATGGAGAATTCAAGCAATTCTTTCCTGAAAATGCTGTAGAGTATTTTATTTCCTACTACGATTATTATCAACCTGAAGCGTATATTCAAACCACAGACACATTCATTGAAAAAGATTTAATGATCAATGAAGAAATTGAAAAGCTTCGATTGGCTTGTACTTCTGCTTTACTATCAGGTAGAAGAGATGTGATCGTGATTGCTTCTGTTTCTTGTATCTATGGTATCGGTAATCCTGAGGAATTCGGAAAAAATGTTCTCAAACTAAGAACAGGAATTGAATATCCTCGACAAAAGTTACTTCGCGATTTTGTAGATATTCTTTACTCTAGAAATGAAATGGAATTTAACCGAGGTAATTTCAGAGTAAAAGGAGATACGGTTGATATCTACCCTGCCTATGCAGATTTTGCTTATCGTATTATTTATTGGGATGATGAAATTGAAGAAATTCAACGTATCGATCCAATCACTGGCAAAATGCAATCCCGCGAAGATGGTATCACAATTTTCCCAGCCAACCTTTTTGTTACAAGCAAAGACACAGTAAATGATTCTATCGTTCAGATTCAAGATGAAATGATAGAACAGATTAGATATTTCGAAAAAGATCAAAGAGTATTAGAATCCAAAAGAATAAAAGAAAGAACTGAATTCGATTTGGAGATGATCCGTGAGTTGGGTTATTGTTCTGGTATTGAAAACTACTCAAGATTTTTTGATAGAAGACGTCCAGGTCAACGCCCCTTCTGTCTCCTTGATTATTTCCCAGACGATTTCTTAATGGTAATCGACGAAAGTCATGTTACTCTACCTCAAATTCGAGCAATGTGGGGAGGTGACCGTTCTAGAAAAATTTCGTTGGTAGATAATGGATTCCGTTTACCTTCAGCTTTAGACAACCGACCACTTACTTTTAATGAATTTGAAAGTATCGTAAGTCAGAGTATTTATGTAAGTGCTACTCCTGGCGATTACGAATTACTAAAAACAGAAGGAGCAATTACCGAACAAGTCATTCGCCCAACTGGACTTTTAGATCCAGAAATTGATGTTCGCCCAACACTAAATCAAATTGATGATTTATTAGAGGAAGTCACAGCTACCATCGAAAAGGGGGATAGAATTTTAATTACCACGCTGACCAAGAGAATGGCGGAAGAATTATCCCGATACCTAGATGATATCGGGGTAAAATCGACTTATCTCCACTCGGAAATTAAACCTTTAGATAGAGTAGAAATTCTAAGACAACTTCGTTTGGGTATCGTCGATGTACTTGTTGGTGTAAATCTCTTGAGAGAGGGATTGGATTTACCAGAAGTTTCTTTGGTGGCTATTATGGATGCAGACAAAGAAGGTTTCTTAAGAAATGAACGCTCTTTGATACAAACGATCGGTCGTGCTGCCCGTAACTCGGAAGGTAGAGTAATTATGTACGCAGATAAAATGACTAAATCGATGGAAAAAGCGATTAGTGAAACCAAAAGGCGTCGTAAACTGCAGCATGAATATAATGTAGAACATGGTATCACTCCTACAACTGTAAGAAAATCACATGATGCTATTTTAGAACAAACTCAAGTTGCTGATAGAAAAACAATCACTAAAGAATACCAAACTGAGGAAGAAAGCCAAGCAAAAGCAGCGGAAGAGGCATCAACTTATCAGGAAAACAGTAAGTCTGCTAATATAAAAGAACAACTTGCTCAAGTGAAGAAAGATATGGAGAAAGCAGCAAGTAATCTTGATTTTGTAGAAGCAGCGAGGTTAAGAGATATAATGTTTGAACTTGAAAGAGTAAAGAATAGTAAGGTTTAAGCAGGTAGTAGGTAGTAATTTACTTTGATATATGGAATCCCATTGGAATGTATTTTCTGATGGGATTTTTTTATAGTTAGGAATTAGGAACGAGGAGTTAGGAGTTTTTTGATTATTACTTTTCGATAAATCATATAAACTGAAGATGCTTATGCATTTATTAAAACCCTGTAAAATATAAAAAGAGGTTATCTATTGCTAGATAACCTCTTAATATATGTGCTCAACTAATGTTGAGAATCAATTACTCAACGATTGTAGTAACTTGACCTGCACCTACTGTACGTCCACCTTCACGGATCGCGAAACGAAGACCTTCCTCCATTGCGATTTCCTTTTGAAGATCAACTGTGATAGTTACGTTATCACCAGGCATTACCATCTCAACACCGTCAGGTAGAGCGATAGTACCAGTTACGTCAGTTGTACGGAAGTAGAACTGAGGGTTGTAACCTTTGAAGAATGGAGTGTGACGACCACCTTCTTCTTTTGAAAGAACGTAGATCTCAGCAGTAAACTTCTTGTGAGGAGTTACAGAACCTGGCTTACAGATTACCATACCACGCTTGATGTCAGCTTTGTCGATACCTCTAAGAAGGATACCTACGTTGTCACCAGCTTCACCTCTATCCAAGATCTTACGGAACATCTCAACACCAGTAATAGTTGATGTTAATTTGTCACCAAGACCCATGATTTCAACTGCGTCACCTGTGTTAGCAACACCTTTCTCAATACGACCTGTAGCTACTGTACCACGACCTGTGATCGAGAATACGTCCTCTACTGGCATTAAGAAATCCTTGTCTACGTCACGCTCTGGTAGAGGAATTTCAGTATCAACAGCTTCCATTAATTCTTCAACTGTTTTTACCCACTTATCTTCACCGTTCAATGCACCTAATGCAGAACCACGAACGATAACAGCGTCCTCATAACCTTTAGACTCAAGTTCTTCAGCTACTTCCATTTCAACTAGCTCAAGCATCTCTTCGTCGTCTACCATATCCGCTTTGTTCAAGAACACAACGATTTTAGGTACACCAACCTGACGAGCTAATAGGATGTGCTCTTTAGTTTGAGGCATAGCACCATCTGTAGCAGCAACTACAAGGATAGCACCGTCCATTTGTGCAGCACCAGTTACCATGTTTTTCACGTAATCGGCGTGACCTGGACAGTCAACGTGTGCGTAGTGACGGTTCTCAGTTTGGTATTCAACGTGTGAAGTGTTGATCGTGATACCACGTTCTTTTTCTTCTGGAGCGTTGTCAATTTGTGAGAAATCTCTTTGTTCAGCAAGACCTTTGTTTGCTAAAACTGATGAAATTGCCGCAGTTAAAGTAGTTTTACCGTGGTCAACGTGACCGATTGTACCAATGTTCAAATGGGGTTTCGAACGGTCAAATGTTTCCTTAGCCATCTTTTCTAAAAAGAATTATATACAATTAATAGATTTCAATCTTCAGATTTTGAAAGCAAAATCGAGCTGCCGAGGAGATTTGAACTCCCGACCTCTTCCTTACCAAGGAAGTACTCTACCCCTGAGCTACGGCAGCTTATGCGAATACCGCAATCTAGCTAGGCAGATTTACCGATTTTCCTTAAAAGGTATAATTAGAGATCTGAAGAAAACTAACTATACTTTTCTCAACAAACGCCATTATCCGAAGACAACTTTGTCTGTTAATAGTGGGAGGGGCAGGATTCGAACCTGCGAAGCCGAAGCAACGGATTTACAGTCCGTCCCATTTGACCGCTCTGGAACCTTCCCAAGGCAAGATTTTGAGTACCAAAAAATGGTTCTCGTATCTATTCGAGATGCAAAGGTAAATTGATTTTCAAAAACTTCAAACATCTAACTAAAAAATAGATAGATTTATATACGTTAAAATAGGTTTTTATTGGATAAGTGATAATTACAGTGCAATTAAAACGACTTACAAACCATTAAAAATCAACAAGTTGCAATATATATTTTTCTATTTTAAATCTTTGTTAAGAGTATGCAAACAAACCTTTCTAAATCAAAAATTTATTCAAGTTTTTTCATTTTAGGCTTTAATTTGGGTTTATATTGTATTTAAAGTCGGAATTTATGGTATTTATTTCGTTCTCAGTAACAAACCTTCTCTTAGAGATGCTGAAGATATAAATAATTTTCCTAAAGACAATTTATCTAGGACACATTTTAGTAAACAAGAAGCCGGAACGACCATATCTACCCTCTGAGGAATAAGTCCTTTTATCTTAAAACGTTCTTCTCTATTCCATCCCACAAACTTCTCATACATTTCATCATAATCGGAATTATCTACCACTTGTACATCCTTTGCTGACACATTATTATAAGCTCCATAAACTTCTTGAATCGTATGGAAAGTACCTGCTGCTCCTATAATTTTCTTTGGTTGATATTTTCCGACGGCATCCCAAAGCGACATCAACCTGTTCTCTACATAATCAAATAATGCTTCTTTATCTGATGATGCAATAGGATCTATCTTGCAAAAGGAATCAAATAATCGTTGTGCTCCCACTTCAAAACTTTCTTTCCAAAGCACTTTTTCGCTATCACAAATAATAAATTCTGTACTTCCACCACCTATATCCATAATAATAGCTGTGTCTTCTATTGATATGTCAGACCGTACACCATAATAAATCACTTCTGCCTCTTCATCTCCTTGAATGATATTTACATCAAAATTAAACTTTGATTTAATCGCTTCACGAAATTCTACTCCATTCTTAGCTACTCTTACTGCACTTGTAGCGGCTACTTCAATAGACACCACATCATATTCACTTATTATTTGATGAAACTTTCCGAGTGCATCAAACGCTCTTTGCTGTGCCTTCTCTGTAATATAACCATCGGAGATTCCTCCCTTTCCTAATCGAACAAAAATATCTTCAGTATATAATTTCTTTATCTTATCATGACCTTCCACTTCTCCTATTAATAACTGAAAAGTGTTGGTCCCCATATCAATTGATGCTTTTCTTTGTGTCATTTCTGATAGATTTAAATGAACTACCTTATATTTGCCCCAAATTAGAAGATCAAATCAATGAAAGAAAAACTTTTTATCTTTTTAAAAGGATTAGCTATGGGTGCGGCTGATGTAGTACCCGGTGTTTCTGGAGGAACAGTTGCATTTATTACGGGTATTTATGAGCGATTATTGAATGCAATCAATTCTATCGACCTTGAAGCATTAAAACTATTATCGAAATTTAAAATCAAGGAACTTTGGGAAAAACTAGACCTTAATTTCTTACTTCCATTATTTGTAGGTATTGGCACAGCGGTATTCTCACTAGCTAAATTGATGAAATATCTTTTAGTTCATGAACCTATCGGGCTTTGGTCTTTCTTCTTTGGATTAATCATCGCTTCTACTTTGCTTGTGGGAAAACAAGTGAAGAAATGGAATGTAGCCACGATCATAGCCATTATTATAGGTGCAGTTCTTTCGTATTGGATCACCATCGCCACACCTAGTCAGGCTCCTGAAGGAATGATTTATATCTTCTTCGCCGGTATGATTGCTATTTGTGCCATGATACTTCCAGGTATTTCTGGTTCATTCATGTTACTATTAATGGGACAATATGATCAGATTATCTCTGCGATTACAGACTTAAATATTAAAGTAATTGCGGTATTTGGAGCGGGTGCTGCTATTGGTATCACTAGTTTCTCTAGAATATTATCATTCCTATTAAAGAAGTATCACGATTTCACTATTGCTCTTTTATCGGGAGTAATGATTGGTTCTTTAAATAAGGTATGGCCTTGGAAACAGATCTTGAAGACTTATGTAGACCGTCACGGAGAAACGAAACCTTTAATTGAGAAGTCTATTCTTCCTCAACACTTCGAAGGTGATAATCAGTTGATCTTAGCAATTGTGTTGGCTATTGTTGGTTTTGTGTTAGTATATGGAATTGAGAAGTTTGCTTCTAAAGATACTGAAGTAGCATAAATATCAACAACCTTGTAAAGTCCTGAAATAACGATACAGGTTTTTACTAAATTTATTTTAAATATAAGACTCAATAATTTAAAAGTTATTGGGTCTTTTTTTCGCCTAACATATTTCCACCATTAAAGGTTTCTAAAATTTGTTATGTTGCTTTTACCTTTACCTTTTGGTAAGTTCTTCTTCTTTTTCCTCTTGTTTTATGCATTTGAATTGGTGTTTTCATATAGCATGACATATGAGGTCGCACTAAGTTATAAGTTTTTATACATTCTTTTAAGTATGCTTCAAAGACTATTTCATAATTAACATATTTACTCAGATTAAAATCATGCTTTATGGTTCTGTTGATGCGTTCTGCAATAGCATTTTTATATGGATCATAAGTCTCAGTCATACTCGTTATAATTTTTGCTTTTCTAAGCAATTTCTGATAAGCTTTGCTGCAATACTGTACACCTCTATCTGAGTGATGAATTAACTTTTCCCCCTTATACTCACGTTGTTTTATTGCCATTTTTAATGCCCTAATTGCACCTTGCTTATCTAACGACCTAGATAAGTCATATCCCATAATTTTTTTAGAATAAGCATCCGTAATTAAAGCTAAATACCAAGGGTTATCTCTTGTGCCAACATATGTAATATCAGCTACCATGACTTGTTCAGGCCTAGTAATTTCTAAGCCATCAACCAAATCTGGATAAGTTTTGAATCTATGATCTGAGTCTGTTGTTACATGATATGCTCTCTTAGGTTTTATATCTAAGTGATTGGCTTTCAAAATCTGCAGCAATTTATCTCGTCCTACACCCAGAGATTTCAAATCAGAGTACAGTAGAGTGTACAACATTCTATGACCACTGTTGGGTAACTTTATTCTAACGTTTTCTACGAGTGATACTACTTGCTCAGAAATTTTCAGATCTTTTTCTTTTCGCTTAATAGAGCGGTAATACACTTGACGGTCTTTCCCAAGTAATTGACTTGAATATTCTACACCTTTAGAATACTCACCTCTGAAATGGTCTACTACTTGGGTGAAGAGTTTTTTCTTATATCAATTTTATATTCCTTTTCAGCCAAATCAATCATCATATCGAAAATAATTGATTTATGGTCAGCTTTTTCTGCTTCAGCCTCTAATCGTTTGATTTTCTTTTTTGCTGTTTCCAACTCAAGTTTAAGCTCTAATAACTCTTGTTCAGGTGTTTTTTTCTTCATGGCACTTACTTTATGGTTCCAGTCAAAGTTACCATATTTTTGTAACCAAATCTTTACAGTTTGATTCCCTTGAATACCATATTTACGTTGAGCTGCTTTAAGACCTAGTTGACCGTTTTCAACTTCCGAGACAATTTGAAGCTTTAAGGACATTGGATAATCCTTTTGGGTACGTTTAATGAACTGATTTTTATTTTCTTCCATGATAACGATTGTTTTAGTGTATCGTTATTTTAGGACTGTACACCTTATATAAATGAAAAGGATACCCCACAACAAGGTATCCTTTTTATATGTCGCAATTTTAAAAGAGTTTCTGATATTTATTTCAGACTACAAGTTCATTTTGAAAATTCACTGCTTTTAAACGATCCACTACTACATCTTTAATTAATGGCAAGACTTCTTTCATTATAAATGGAGGATAAGCATTCATTCCTGCTTCATTCATTCGCTTCATGGCTTCTTGCATATAAGTAGTGTGCACTATGGTTCCGATATTAATCTTACTCATACCCATAGTGATTGATTTTTGGATATCTAAATCAGGAATACCGGTACCGCCGTGTAATACTAAAGGAGCAGGAATAGCTTCTGCTATCTCACCTAATCGACCAAAGTGGATTTTAGGTTCTTGAGGAGTAAAACCATGAGCAGTACCAATACCTACTGCCACAATATCAGGTTGCGCTTCTTCGTACAATTGTTTTACATCAGAAACTGAGGCTAAGAAATCATCATCTGATTTCACTTCAACACCACGACCTAGGATTTTACCAATTTCAGCTTCAACCACTACATTAGCAGACTTTGCATAAGCGACTACTTGTTTCGTCATCTTAATATTTTCCTCCAATGCTTGTTGAGATCCATCAATCATTACAGAATCGTAACCGGAGTCGATAGCCGCTTTACATTGATCAACCGAAACACTATGATCCAAATGTAAATACACTTTGTTTTTGGCATTCAAACGTACTCCTTCCACCATTTTTGTAAACACTTGTGGTGTAATCAAATCGGCAACTGGAGGATAAGTCATGACCATTACATGCGTATCCATTTCGTTGGCTGCTTCAACGACTGCCTGTAAATCATAATTATCATTTACATTGAAAGACGCCAAACACCTTTCTGTTTTTCTATATGCTTTGAAGAGATCGAGCAATGACGCGAAATCCTCTGAAAAATTCTTTTCCATAATTATAAGATGATGTGCGGGGCAACATCAAGTAGCTGCCCCATTATTTAAATGTCTATTTGATTATAAACTATGACCGTATAGATGATCTAAGCTTTTTGGAATATCAATTTGATTCACCCCCAACCAGTGGTTCAACGTATCCAAATCTTTTAAGAAATGTCCTCTACCAATAATCCAGTGATGATCACATCCATTATTCAATACAGCCGAAAGCACATCTTTTGATTCGTGAATTTCTGGACGAACTTCAGCATAACTTCCTCTAAAAGCCATTTCTGATGGTAAGATTTCACCTTCGAAGTTAAATACTCTAGCTCCATCAGGGTATTGGTATTTAGCAATAGTTACTGGTCCCGTTTTTTGCATAAACTCAAGTAACATTCCCATGCTGCTTTCAACACTGAAATTCTCTAGGATACTATGGTTTCTCACTTCAAACCCTGTTGGTTCATTAATTAATTTTGTTGGAGCTCCGCCACAGTGCCAGAAACCGATTCTGTTATTACCTTGATCAATTAATGACAAATCAACTAATGTTGGAAGACCTTCTGTTAAAGTCACCTGATTCATCACAACCATTGTAAGCAATGCACCCATATCCGATTCATCAGCTACAGGAATACCAATATCCTGGATTAAGGCACCTGCTCCATCACCAGCGATTCCATAATGATCGAACAACTCTGGCCAGTTCTTTAAACCAATACCAATATAATTTTGCTGTCTAGAGTAATCTGCAACCGCCAACGACAAACGAAGTGATTTATTAATTTGTTCAGGGGTAACATTATTGAATTTACAAGCCGGATGATACAATAGCTTTTCTCTGATTTCATCTATATCAGACTCTTTAAACTTCTGACCGTGCTTCCAGATCGTTTCGAAGTCTACACGATCTACTATCAAACCGTAACGTTCTAAAAGAGCAATCTCGTTTAATTCACAATCGTAAAAACCAGGTACTCTAAATCCACCGACCATACCGATCATACGTTGGTTCATCGATGCTTTAGCATATACTGCTTTTGCGAACGGCATAATTAGTTCTTTAAGATTCTCTGATTTTGGGTTTTCGAACAACCAAGAATATTTCACCTTACTTGAGCTTAAAATATTCAGCAAGAAATTCTGTCCGCAAAGACGGTTATTCACTAATCGCCCTCCTGTTGCCTCATCATGCGACCAACTTAAAACAGGAACTAGATGTTGCACCAACCAACGAGCCAATGTAGCTGCTAAGTCGCCTGCTATATAAGAACCTTGATACACTACAATTGCATCAACTCCTTCTTTTTCTTGACTTTGAAGCCAAGCCAAAATATCTTCTTTTGTTTGAATAGGTTCTGATGTGCATGTCAATTGAAAATACTCATTAGGTAAAGCCAATTGAAGGTTTTCTTGAGCTACTCTGTAATTTTTTTTAATAGAAGCCCAATCAAAATGTTCCTCAAGGCCAATACCTACCAAACCGACCTTTGCTACTTTTTTAGGTGCCGCAGGTTGGATAAGCTTTTCAAATAAGTCACTTACGATTCCTTGTTCAATTGGGTTTGCTGCTACTGCTTCCATAATGATTGTTGTTTATTCAAAGAGTTAATAATTTATTTTTGATTGAATGAAGTCTGCTTTATACAGTTTCTTCTAAAGAAGGAAGGTTTTCTTCCATATATGATCTACTTGGGAAAGATGTTCTACCTCCAAATACCTTTGCCACTTGAGAAGCAAAGAAACTTCCGTAGTTCATTCTATCTCTTAATGATTTTCCTTGCAATACTGCCGAGGCATATGCGGCATGAAATGCGTCTCCACACCCTGTGGTATCTACTACTTCTACTTTATAGGAAGGTTGATGAACAATTATGCCTTTATTATATGCATATGAGCCATTCACTCCATCTGTCACAACCACTTGCCCCTCTGTTATTGAAGCAATTGTTCTGACACAGTCTTCTATATTATCTTTTTTGGATAGTTTTTGAGCACATGTCAAAGGAAGTATAGCATGTGTGGCTAGTCCGACCATTTCTTTCATCAAGGACTCTTCAGCTGCCTCCATGTCTAATACCGTAGTGATCCCTTTTTCTTTTCCCAACCTTAATAGATGTAGGTTAATCTCTGTATCATACCCATCCACCAAAATCAATTTTGTTTGCTCTAACCATTCTTCTTTAAAGTCTGAAGGTTGAAATGATGAATAATTACTCATAGAATAAAGCACTGTTCTTTCTCCTGTATCATCAATTTGAACTATAGCTATTGCAGGTGTTGCACCTTCTTTCTCTATAAATAATTGATGATTCACCCCATGTCTTTTTAGTTCGGCTCGGGCTATTTGACTTAAAGTATTATCACCGAAATACCCTAAGAAACTTATATCATGTCCTAAAGCGGCAATACCACTAGCTGCATTTCCTGCAGGTGCCCCGCCTTGTACAATTATCTTTTCACATTCAGTTTTTTCGCCATAAGGAATCTCATTCGGTACGGCAACAAGTAAATCGACTACATTGAGTCCGCTACATATCACTTCCATACTATTTTGCTTTAGTTTAACACAAAATTATGGTGTGATATTTACGTTTAATAAATTCAATATTTTACGATTTATGTACTATATTGTCCAATACTAAGAACAAACAACAGCGAACTAACAATACACTAAAAAATGAGAGCAAAACTAGAAGTAATCCCTAAACAAGTAGATGAGTCAATTCACTCTTTTCAATTCGAAGAAACACACTTTAATGCACCGTGGCATTATCATAACGAGTTAGAATTAACTTATGTATTAAAAAGCAGTGGAGTGAGATATATTGGAAATAGTATTCAGCAGTTTCAATCTGGAGATCTAGTTTTAATAGGTCCTTCTTTACCTCATGCATGGAAGAATGCTAAAAATTATGATCAAGGTGCCTCTTCTGTATATATACAATGGAATGCTGATCAGTTCAATAATCACTTAAAAAACATCAAGGAGTTTTCTAAAATTGATTTACTATTAGAAAAAGCAAATGGAGGCATTATGTTTCCGCAGTCAAAGATTACGGAGGAGATTGGGGAGAAAATGAAATCACTAAACCAACTATCTGATATGTCTCGGTTGATTGTTTTTCTCGATGTTTTACATCAATTATCTGAATTGAAAGATTACAGTATTCTTTCCGAACCTATAGATAAAACTTCTTTTCAAAAATCAAGTAAGCGAGTTGATAGGATTATACATCATATAGAAAATCATTTTCAATCTCCAATACAGGTAGATCAGATGGCAGAATTATGCTGTATGACCAAGTCATCGTTTTGTAAATTCTTTAAAAATAGATTTAAGAAAACGTTCACTCAGTACTTGAATGAGTTTAGAGTACATAGTATTTGTCAGGAATTACAAGAAACCAATGAACCTATCACTCAAATAGCCATGGACTGTGGCTATGAGAATATGTCTTATTTCCATCGACAGTTTAAACTGATTATGGGGATGACGCCAGCGGAGTATAGGAGGAAGATTATTGAGATTAGTTAGCAGGTAGCAGGTAGCAGGTAGCAGGTAGCAGGTAGCAGGTAGCAAATTTAACGCTCGTTTTAACTAAGAACTAAGGAACTAAGGGCAAAAATTTACTATATTGACAGAGTATCATAAGCCCAAGAATTTATTCCTGGGGATAATTTTTAAAAAGTAAGAGGTATAAAGTAAAAATTTAGGATTGAATCTGATAAATGAAATATCTGTTATTTGAAACGAGGTGGTGCAACCCCTCGTGGCCCACCCTTCCTCAACATTCAATTCAATAGAAATATAATAAACTTAATAAAGACCTTTTCCTTACTTCTTCGTTAAAGAGGCGGTGTAACCCCTCGTGATGTCTCCACAACTCAATTGACACTAAATCTTAAACACAAAAAAAGGTCAACCATTTCTGATTGACCTCTGCGAGCGGGTGACGAGGCTCGAACCCGCGACCTACAGCTTGGAAGGCTGTCGCTCTACCAACTGAGCTACACCCGCATGATGTTACAAAGAAAACAGTTCTTTAGGGACATTTCCAACAAAACGATCAGATACTTTTTAAAAATTACGGTAAGTGATTGTTTAAGAGAATAGAAATTATTTGTTCCTTTCTTTAGAGGAATAGAAACGTATTAAAATAATAACCCTTAGAAACGCAAAAAGGTCAACCGTTTCCGATTGACCTTTGAGCGGGTGACGAGGCTCGAACCCGCGACCTACAGCTTGGAAGGCTGTCGCTCTACCAACTGAGCTACACCCGCGTACAATGTTGTGTGGGAGGGGCAGGATTCGAACCTGCGAAGCCGAAGCAACGGATTTACAGTCCGTCCCATTTGACCGCTCTGGAACCTTCCCAGATTAAGTAAACATTGTGTGGGAGGGGCAGGATTCGAACCTGCGAAGCCGAAGCAACGGATTTACAGTCCGTCCCATTTGACCGCTCTGGAACCTTCCCAGATACCTTCGGATGTTTACTTATTCTTCACACTCATTGTCTTCATCGTGACCGTTTGTCCCGATTGCGAGTGCAAAGGTATAGCATGAATTCAATTCTGCAAAGAAAACTACAAAAAACTTTTCTAAAGGAATGTAAACTAATTGAGAGCTAACTTATTAAAGTATCAATTATTTTATCTCAAAGTTTCTTACAAACGTTCTATCATCAATTTGTGCACGGATTACATACAATCCTGGATTAAAATCAGAGAGTATGTATTGCGTCTTTAACTCTCCTTTTAACAATTTTAATTGTGCAGAATAGGAGTCATCGTCATCAGATTCTTTTTTCATGGAGAGTTTTACTTCTTCATTTTCTCCAAAAAAGCCATTCACCTTTAGTGTATCACTTTCTACAGCTACTTCAAAAAATGGTCTTTTATAAGAAATGTCTGAATCATAAATTTTCATTGTGGTACTAGAGGTAAGTTTAGACACCTCTCCATATACTGCTTTTCCATCTAATGCAAATTGAAATTTATATATACCTACTGGAAGTTTATTGATTTCATATTTTCTTTTTAATTCCCCTATTTCTCTAAAGACTTCCCAAAATACTGTTTTGTTACTTCTCTTCACTGACAATTGAAAAAATGAATCTTCCACAGATGTTGATGATGCAAAAATATTTATTACACCATCTTTCATAACGATACAATCACTCAGATTTTTTTCTTGAGCATGTAAAATGTTTAAAAAACCAGTAACAAAAATTAAAATCAAAAAATTTTTCATAAAAAGAAAAAGGAATAATTTAATACAGATATTAGCAGTACATATATAAATAATGGGTAGCAATATACATTTATTGTCTTTAAGTGACTGTATATTAATATGAATTAAGAAAAAATTTCACATTCTTATTTGTTTATTTATTTCAAGTATCTACCTTTGCATCTCGGAAATTCGAGGTGATTATATAAACCACTGAAAATAACCGACAAACGGGCATAGCTCAGCTGGTAGAGTTACGGTCTCCAAAACCGCAGGTCGTGGGTTCGAATCCTACTGCCCGTGCAAAATTAAATTGAACTTCTTATATTTAGCCGTTCAATTCATTTTTAAAACTTAGTATCAGAAAAAGTTGTTACAAATCAACAACTTTTTTTGTGTGAAAATCGAAAGAATTATGAATAAAGTAATTCAGTTTATTAAAGAGTCATACACAGAAATGACAGACAACGTATCTTGGATGTCATTCAGTGAAGCAAAGGATAGCTCAATCTTAGTATTAGTTGCTTCTTTGGTGTTTGCTCTAGTGATTGGTGGAGCAGATTCACTAATCAATGCAGCTTTGGAGTTTATCTACAAAGCGATATAAGTAATTTATTTAGTTAAGAAACCTCAACAGATTAAACTTAAAAGCTATGGGTGACCTTAAATGGTATGTAGTAAGAGCTGTAAGTGGTCAGGAAAAGAAAGTGAAAGATTACCTTCTTAAAGAGTTGGAAAATCAAAAGCTTGAAAATTTCATCACTGAAGTTATCGTACCTACGGAAAAAGTATATCAAGCAAGAAAGCAAAGAGACGGTAAGATCAAAAAGATCGCTGTTGAGAAAAATTTGCTTCCAGGCTATGTTATCGTCCAAGCTGATTTAACAAACGGTGAGGTTCAACACACGATTAATAGTGTTCCTGGTGTCATTGGATTTCTAAACGCGGATACGAAAGATCCGACAGTGCTTCCAAAACCAATGCGCGAGTCAGAGATTAATCAGATCCTAGGCAAAGTCGATGAGTCGGACGAAGGCGAAGTTAAACATGATACGTCTTACTCTGTCGGCGAAACAGTACGTGTTATGGATGGTCCATTCTCTGGATTCTCCGGAAGCGTAGAGGAAGTCTTCGAAGAGAAGAAAAAACTCAATGTCATGGTGAAGATCTTTGGTCGTAATGCACCAGTAGAACTCGATTATAAACAAGTAGAAAAAGAAGAGTAAAATGGCAAAAGAAATCGAAGGTTTCCTGAAGCTTCAAATTAAAGGTGGAGCAGCCAATCCGTCGCCGCCAGTAGGTCCTGCGTTAGGTTCGAAGGGTTTGAACATTATGGATTTCTGTAAACAGTTCAACGCAAGAACACAAGACAAAGGTGGGCAATTATTGCCTGTTTTAATTACAATTTACAAAGACAAGTCTTTTGAATTCGTAATCAAAACTCCTCCTGCGGCAAACTTAATCCTGGATGCGGCGAAAGTTAAAAAAGGTTCATCAGAGCCTAACCGTAAAAAAGTAGCGAAAGTTACTTGGGATCAAGTTAGAACGATTGCAGAAACAAAGTTACCAGATCTTAACTGTTCTACAGTTGAATCAGGTATGAAAATGGTTGCGGGTACAGCTCGTAGCATGGGTATCACAGTAGAAGGAACAGCTCCTTGGGAGGCTTAATTTTACAAGAATTAGTTTTTAATCATGGCAGTATCAAAAAAAATGAAAGAGGCTCTATCTAAATATGATAGAACTCAAGAATACACGCTGGAGAAAGCTACAGAACTTGTGAAAGAAATCTCTTTCGAGAAGTTCGACGCTTCTGTAGACTTAGACGTGCGTTTAGGTGTTGACCCACGTAAAGCGGATCAAATGGTTCGTGGTGTGGTAACTCTTCCTCACGGTGTAGGTAAAGAAGTTAGAGTTCTTGCTCTAGTTACTCCAGACAAAGAAGAAGAAGCAAAAGCAGCAGGTGCTGACTACGCTGGTTTAGACGAATTCATCAAGAAAATCGAAGGTGGATGGACTGATATCGACGTAATCATCACTATGCCAACAGTAATGGCTAAAGTAGGTCGTTTAGGTAGAGTTTTAGGTCCTCGTGGTCTAATGCCAAACCCTAAAGCGGGTACAGTAACATTAGAAGTTGGTAAAGCTGTGAAAGAAGTGAAAGCTGGTAAAATCGACTTTAAAGTTGACAAAACTGGTATCATTCATACTTCAGTTGGTAAATCATCTTTTACTGCTGAGCAGTTAAAAGAAAATGCAGCTGAGTTGATTCAGACTTTATCTAAGTTAAAGCCTTCATCGGCTAAAGGTACATATTTTAAGAGCGTAACGATCTCTACAACTATGGGTCCTGGTATCAAAGTTGAGAAGAGTTCTATCGATAGCTAATTATGACAAAAGATCAGAAAGTACAACTCGTTGAGGACTTAAGTCAAAAATTGGCGGCTTGTGATTACTTCTACATCGTAAACAGTGCAACTATGACTGTTGATGAAGTAAACACATTCCGTAAGGCTTGTTTCTCAAAGGGTATCGAATATCAAGTAGTCAAGAACACGCTAATTGCGAAAGCTCTTGACAAATTGGATACACAAACTGACTACGCAGAACTTAAAGAGGGTGCTCTTAAGGGTATGTCAGGTATCTTGTTCTCACCAGAATCTGGTGCTGCTCCAGCAAAAGTTCTTAAGGACTTCCAAGCGGGTATGCCAAAAGATCGTAAAATCCCAGCATTGAAGGCAGCTTCAATCGACGGTGGTCTTTACGTAGGTGGTGAACACTTAGAAGCATTAACAGCAGTAAAATCAAAAGCAGAGCTTATTGGCGACATCCTTGGATTGTTACAATCGCCTGCTAAGAACGTTGTTAGCGCTTTACAATCTTCAGGACAGACATTATCTGGCTTGTTGAAAACGCTAGAGGAGAAAGGAGAGTAATATAGACCTTTCTAACCAACCTCTTGCAACAATGGCTTTAGAACGTTACGCCTAGTTGCTTCCATATATATAAATCGTAACTTTATTTAAAAACACATTTTAATTTTACAAAAATGGCAGATTTGAAAAAATTCGCAGAAGAGTTAGTAAACCTAACAGTTAAGGAAGTACAAGAACTTGCTGAGATCTTGAAAGAAGAGCATGGTATCGAGCCAGCTGCTGCTGCTGCTCCAGTAATGGTTGCAGGTGGTGCTGAAGGTGGTGCTGCTGCTGAAGAAAAAACTGAATTCGACGTAATCTTGAAGTCAGCTGGTTCAGCTAAATTGAAAGTAGTCAAAGCTCTTAAATCAGCTGCTGGTTTAGGTTTGAAAGAAGCTAAAGAATTAGCTGATTCTGCTCCAGCTCCAGTAAAAGAAGGTATCTCTAAAGAAGAAGCTGAAGCGTTGAAAGATGCATTAGCTGCTGAAGGTGCTGAAATCGAAATCAAATAATTTTAGTTTGATCTAAAATTAATCGATATAGATATAAAGGGTGATCCGAAAGGTTCACCCTTTTTTTGTATCAAAAAAAAACAACTCATGAAAACTTCATGAGCTATCTTTTGGAATCGTTAATTTATACTAGCTTTATTAATTGAAGAAATTAATTATAAATCTTTTTTGAATAGATCTTAGCCCCAAAGTAAATATGTATAATATTGATCCCTTGATAAAGATCTGTTTTACTTATTTCAAAGTAATTATTCTCTGAACCTTCAAAGTGTCTCATTGCCCCATTGGATGAAATTACTGTATACTTTATATTTTTTATTTCATCTCCAAGCATAAAAGCAAAACGATCTCCATAAGTGTACACTTTAACAATATCTTGACTTTGTCCATCCAATACCATTAAAGGGCCATATACTGTTTCTGTTCCATCAAAATCAACTTGAATAAGCTGATAATAAATTTTACCTGAAGCTTCTATATTACTATCTACTACTGAATAGCTCAAAGTAGTATTTGAATTTCCAGCCCCCTCCTTTCTTTCTATTTCAATCCAGTTTATTTTGTCATAAGATTTTAATAAAATGAAATAATCATTATTTATTTCTTGTGCCGTTTTCCATAGGATTATATTTTTAAATCCATCTTTTTTCACCTCAAAAGAAACTAATTCTACTGGTAAATTGATATCACAAAAAGATCCTTCTTTTGTAAAACAAGCACCTGTAATTTCGATTGTTGGAGCATTAAATACTAAAGGAGTGTAATGACCATCATAAAAGTTCCCCTCAACCACTAACCTTGTTCCATCACCTGCTATCTCTATTTGTCCACTACCTATATCTAACCTTGTGAAATTATCGTTTACAATGAGTTCACCTCCATTTTTTAGAAATAGGTTCCCATTATCAACATTCATATCGTCTTCGATCTCTAAATAGCCATAGATTTCAATTTGAACATTGGCTTCTTCCATATTTAAATCGCCAAGAATATTAAGCACTCCATTTATTAATCTTCCATCAGCTTCTAATTCCATGTAGATGCCACCACCAATATTCGTAGGAAGGTCGAAATCAATAGTTAAAGACTTTGAGTTACCCAAAATAACTTTATCACCTAATATGGGATATCCTGTACCCCCTCCAACTCTTGTCCAATTACTTGTATTTTGCCATTCAGTCCAAGAATTGATTTCTTGATCTCCATTTGGGTAATAATTCACAGCCATTAGTTGTGTAGAAACAATAATGCTTGCTAAAAAAAATAGTAGTTTTTTCATAGTTAATCGTTTTTCATTTCATACTGTTAATCCAGTTTCATTTCATGTTTCTAACTTAAAGTAATGGCAAAAAAAAATCGGTTCATTTTATAATATGAACCAATTATTCCTTGTACCAATAGATAATGTGGTACATTCAAATTAAAAAAAGCCACTTCATTTCTAAAGTGACTTTTATATATTTATTCTAAAACTTATTCTCTATTTAATCATTTCATAATCCCACTTTTCAAATGCATAATGCCAGTGTTCATTCACTTTGTCTATGACATCTTGTGGGAAATTATATTGATGCTTCTTATGCGTTCCCAAACCATTTAAGTACTCTTCCATTAATGGTTTTACAGAATTGAAATCACCAATATTTAAATCACGATAAATATCTGATAAATACCCTATGTTATCTTTTGAAAATTCTTCATACTTCACTTCAACAAGATTTCCCTCTGGAATTAAAGATTTATCACTTTCATATTTATCATACATCTTTGTAAATACTTTTAAGATATTATCTGATAATTGGTCGTCAGTGATTTCTTGAAATTTCTGACTAGGAAGTACTCCCTTGAAAAATCTAAAAGTAGAACCAAAAACTTCATATGGATTTCTATATATATAGATAAACTTAGCATTCGGAAATACCTTAAGAATTTCATCAACTCTTGCCGTATGAGGAGGGTTCTTAGAAAGAAAACGTTCACCTTTTGTTTGCATCAAAGCTAATTTTGCAAAACGTAAATATTCATCTCTCCACTTTTGTTTCTTTTCCTCAGACAAACCTTTACCTAATAAAAATTTATCAAATATCTTAAGTGTATCTTGAGGGAAGTACCAAAAATAATAGAAACTCATATCATGAATATTACCTAAGGCAAATTCTTCCTCTTGTGGAAAAGCTGGATCTAATTTTAATCCATCAGCTGGACGTTCTTTGGGCATAAATATTTTCATCATTGCTGTGAAAATATTTTTTCCAAACATTAAAGCATTAGGAAACACACTTTGAAAAGTATTCACAAATCCAAACTGAGGATCTTTTGCTAATAAATTATGCAAATGTGTTGTTCCACTTCTCCAATGACCTAAAATGAATACTGGATCTTTATCTATTGTTATGCTATCTGCCTTACCATAAAGTAAATTTTGATTTATTTTCTCAACAGGATAACATAAAGTACTAATCAATTTCGCCTTGTTAAACTTATTTTTAAACTGAGGTTCAATAGTATAGTCTTTTTCTATTTTATTAAAATTAGCGAGTGAACTACCTGATAATGTAGCCATATCTAACTTATCGAATGAAGCCATAATTCTTTTCGGATTACTTTAAAATTGAATAAAAGATAAATATTAAAATCAAATAATTGATATATCCCATGTAAATATACATAGGTAATAGATGTTTTGATACCTTATGTAACGTGATAACTCTTCAAAAAATTAATTTGATTTACATTTATTGTTACATTTTGTACACCTTCTAACAAAATTTAAACATATGTAAGTTTATCAAGTAATGTCAACTTTTTTAGAGAAATTGAATTTTTTATTGAGTGAGTATCTAAGCACGTAATTTTACTTATCTTTTATTTAATTTATCACTATTCCTATACGTACTATTAATATTTAACTAAATGTAATTGAATTTGTTAACTAATATTGTTTATTAAAATTAATTATATTAGAATTGTATCAACATAAAAACGGAGTAAGAAAAGTAACGTCTTTAACTGTTTTTATTACACTTTATTAAACAAACAGACTAACATTACAAACATTTTTTTATTCTGTGTTAGACAAACTTTCAACTAAAGTACTAAACTAGAAGACACAGATTTTTTGAAGCAATTAACAACGACAATCAAATTGTCGGATTACTACTAGGTAATTACTTCACAAACTTCAACTCACAAAAAAGTGGTAGAAAACAATTCATGTTTGCTACCACTTTTGTTATTTATAGAAGTTTGTATTACCCTACAACCACTTCTAACATATCTCCTAATAAATATTTTTTGACCATATCTTGAACTTGCTGTGTTGTTACAGACTGAATTCTACTTACATATGTATCGTAGTAGTCGAAGTCCAATCCTTTCTTATATAAACCTTTTGTTACCTCTAACAATGAAATATTCGAATTAATAGACATGATAAAATTACCTGACATATAGTTTTGTACAGTTATTAATTCTTCTTGGGAAATAGGTTCGTTACCTAATTTTTCTATTTCTTTATAAATTTCGGTTGTTGCTACTTCTCTTAATTCTTTTTTTACATCAGTTGCAATTAAAAAATACCCTTGATTTTGTTCATTTCTAAACGATGAATGAATTCCGTAAGTAAGCCCCTTTTCCTCTCTAATGTTTTTCATCAATCTAGACCCAAAATACCCTCCAAGCATTTCATTCATCACTGAAAACGCTTCTAAGTCATTATGAGGCAAAGTAAACGTTGGGCAACCTATTCTTATACTAGATTGTACAGATCCATCCTTTGCGTCATATATTTTTAGTTCATTCGAATTAATTTTATCGACAAACTTAGGATATTTTAAAATAGCACTTCCTTTTTTAATTTCAATTTTTCCTAACTGATCACTTAAAATCTTTAAGCATGAATCATCAAAATCGCCTGATATGAATATTTCAAAAGGTGCTCCAATGATTTGATCGTTGTAGTATTTCTGAACATCATCTATTGAAAATTGAAGTATTTGTTCAGCTGATAATGTAGATCCAAAAGGGTGATCTTCTCCATAAAAGGATTCTCTGAATTTCTTAGTGGACAGATATGACGTTTTTTCTTCTGCTAGTTTTTTCTGCTGAACAACGACTTGAACGATATGACGAAATTCTTCCTCAGAGAATTCAGACTCTTTCAAGTATTTATTCACCATTGATATCACTTCTCCAAAATACCTTTTTAAACAATGACCTGTTAAGGTAAATGAGTCCAAGTCGTTAGATACATTAATAATAGCTCCATAAGAGTCAAGATACTCATGAATTTGAGCACTATTCATCCCCTTAACTCCTTCTCCTATCATTTTTGAAGTTAAAAATGCCGTTCCCTTCACATCCTCTACCAACTTCCCTCCTTTTATTACAATTGAGAAATGTAAAATAGGTTGTGCATTATTCTTTATGGCAAAAACCTTACAAGAATTCGGGAGTTGATATTGTTCGGGTTTTTGTAAAGAAAAATCAACTAATTGAAAAGATTCAGGTGCGATTGTTCTATCTAAACTATGGTTCATATTTGAATAAAAGAAATGCTTAAATATTATCAGAAATTCAATTAATGAATTACTGAACTCATGTTGGGAAGATTCAGTTAATATGGAAAAAAAAGGTGAGGTAAACTATTTTACCTCACCTTTTATTAATTTTTGATGTTGATTAGATATCATCTGCATCTAAGACATCATTACCTCCTGCTGGATTATATGATTTTTTCTTCTTGAGTGAGTTCTTCCCCCCAAAGTTAAAGGAGAGGGAGAATCGTAATGTATCCTCAAGAGGATTGTTTCTTTTGAATGATAGAAGGTAGGCAAAATCTAGTGTTACGACTTGATATTTAATACCTAAACCTAATTGCATATATTGTCTATCACCTTTATCTGGATGCTCGTAGAAATAACCCATTCTAGCTGCAAACATATCGTTATACCAATATTCTGCACCCACACTCCACATAAATTCTTTCATTTTTTCTGAGAATCCACCTGGAGCTTTTGTCAAACCATTAAACATCCCTTCAAGAATACCTACTGATCTAAAGTCATAAGTTGAATCAGGTGTAGGCACCAACAATTTGTTCACATCTACGCCAAAGGTCAATTTATTGTAAGCATCAAGATCTAATGTCAATGATGTACCTAGCTTTAAGTTAGTAGGTAAAAAATCTTCTTGTGAACTAGCACTATAATTCATCTTAGTACCAATATTTGATACATTCCATCCCCAAGCAAAAACACCTGAATATTGTCCAATTTGAACATCAGGATTTCTAAAGTAACCAGAGATATCAGCGGCAAAGCCATGTGCTGGTTTACTATCTACATTACCACCTGATAATGATCCAGCTAGATTACTGTAGATATAACGTGCTGAAACGGCCATACTATAGCGGTCAGATAATTGCATCGCAAAATGACCATCAAAAGAATATTCTCTTGGATTGAATAGTTGTAATGTATTACCATTGTCATCAGTAAACTGAATACTTCCTAAATCAAAGTAACGCATACTGAATCCAACAGTCTGACGCTTATTCAAACGTTTATAAGCTGAAAGATAACTTAAAGACATATCGCCAACAATCTTTTGTAGCCAAGGATTGTAAGACAATGATGCACCCCAATCATCTTCGATGAAAGCATATTTTGAAGGGTTCCAATGTGATGATGAAACATCTGGCGAAGTCGCCACACCCATATCACCCATTGCTGCACCTCTTGCTTCAGGTGAAATATTTAAAAAGGGTACCGCGGTAATAATAGGATTACTATTAGCATTACCACCATTAATAATATTACTTGGTGGGTTTCCACTACCACCACTCTGTGCTTTTACTTCTACTACAAAAAATGATAAGAGTATTAAAAAAGCAAATGAATTCTTCAGATTGAACATAACTAAATGCTGATCGTATTAAAGTCGAAAAAAATAGCTGCGATGAGCCAAACTAATTATGTGTAATTGTTTTTTATAGGCAGTTGCTCTAAATCTATTTATTTAAAGATAAGTAATCTATTTAAATAAAAGTCATTATTTGATTAAATAACTACTATTCTGATAGTTTTTACTGATTGTAGTCCCAATATAGGACTTTCTATGATGAGTTGTATTACATAAATCCCTTTATTTAAGTTCAATGAAGATTTCACATCATCATATTGTATTTGAATGATATCATCTGATACTTCGTATTCTAAATCGCTCTTAAGAACAACTTTACCAGACATATCCACAATATTCGATTGAATCTTTAGATATTTTCCACCTAAATTATGTTTAAAAGATAAAGTAAATTGATTATTTACAGGATTAGGATAAGCTTTTAACTCCTCCACTTCTATTTCATTAATGTTACTTACATAGAAACGTATCGTTTTTGATGATCTATTATTCAATACATCCCAAACAACTAACTCTAAAGTATGCTCACCTTCTTCTAGGTTATTAACAGGAAAAACTAAAGAATATGTATTTTCTTGACCTGACACAGGCATGATGTAATCATTTACAACCCAACTAGTATCACCTTCATCCAAAATCAATGTCGCATCATGTCCAACTCCAATACCAGATATATTAATACCGGATTCATCTTCTAATTCAGCATGAAAATAAAGATCTGGATAGGTATTTACAGTTGAAGGATCTCCATTTAAAGAAATTGATATTTCAGGTGGGTTATTGTCCTGAACAGGGTTATCTGAAGAACCACCAATTAAAATATTCATTTCTCCACCAATTGCCTCTTCATTATCATTTGCTTTGGCATAAAGACTAAACTTTGCATTCCCAATATTATACCTAATATCTAACGGTACTACAAAATCAATTTCGAATTCACCATTTACAACATCAGCAACCCCTCTAAAAAGTTGATATTTTCTTTCCTGGTATTCAAATACAGTTTCAGGTCCATCATTTCCTAATGTCGATGATGTTATTGGTTTTTCTAACAATGTTAAAAATACCTCTCCATTAAATCCGGTATTTCTAGTATTATCATTAACTATCTCCCCTCTTAAACGAATTCTATCTAAAGCTTTAATTGTATCAGAACTTGATAATAGTTCATCATTCAAATGAGTAATTTTTGTTTCAGTTTTAGGAATGAATAATCTCATTGATGGGTCTCCAAGCAAGGCGAAATTACGATTTCTTGTACCTCTTAAACTATTATTCTTAGTTAACTTAAATACATCTCCTAATCGAGGATAATTACCATCGGCATCTTTCACAAAAATTTGTTCATAAAATGCTTTATTAATTACAAGATTACTTGATGCAAACACTGGTCTTGTGGTAGTCATCAAAGCAATTGCTCCTCCTTTAGAATTAAATAAAAGTTGCTCAGCACCTGATTCATAATTAGGATTATCGTACCTACCGTATTCACATGTCGCTGTAAAAAATAATGGCAAATGATGATAATTAGTCAAATTATTCGCTAATTCTAAATCCATTATTGTTTCATCTGCCCATCTTGAAATAGAACCATGACCACTGTAATTGATAATCATCGCCCCATCATCATTTATTGTCTTATAAACAAGATCGTAAGTTTCAGGAGCTATTGCACCTGTAGGGGAAGTTTCTTTCTGAAGGTTATCAATATATATTCTCTTAGAATTAAACTCTTTAAAAGTTTCTTCTACATAAACAGCCAATTCATTTGCATCAGACTGGTGGTTATTGTTATCACCATCATCTGCAACAAAAACAATATCTTTTTTCCATTGTTGTCGATTAGCTGTAGTGGTATCGTAACTTATCAGTTTATTTAATAGTAATTGAGCTTGTTCTACATTTCTAGCGGGTAATCTACCAATTCCTATTTCTAAATCATATTCATCTGCAGTTCCTTCAATATCTTCAGTCCAATAACCTTCATGATCATCAAAGAAACCAAAATAGTCTTCAGATGAAAAGGTTTGAGTTCTATGTAAAATATTTCTTGACTCATATACAGGCACTTGACTAGAATTCTCGAATTGACTCCCTTTATAATCATATGATCCCTGACCGAATAACAATAAATACTTTAGTTCTTGATTATTCTTCTCATATAAATATTTAGCAAAGTCTCTAATAGCACTCACATCTTGTCTTCCAGAAGAAAATTCGTTGTAAACTTGATCTATGGTGACTACGGAAACAGATAAATTATCATGTGACTCTCTATGAGATTTTAATTGATTTGCTTGTGTTAAATATTGTGGAGCAGTAATAATCAAAAGGTTAGGTACACTAATACCTCTTAAATTTTGATTCGGTATTTTTTCTAAATATGTAGGCGATAAAACATTTGAGCTATTAAATGCAACCACCTCAAAATAACTTTTTGATCTTAATAAGTTATTTCTATCATTAACTTTAGGCAATACATAGATATCTTGGGTATTTGAAATGTCCCAAATTTCTAAATTACTACTATTTTTAATCGCAGCTACATCTCTAGAGTCATTATCAAAAAATCCATGAAGTGAATATCCACCACTTTTTTCCACTAAAGTTCTGCTGATATTTAAAGTAATGTAATCTAGATACCCTTCAGAATCAGATAAAGGTTTGCTAAATGAAATATCAAACGTGATATTACCTCCAATCGAATTAACAGAATAAGGATCAAATAAGGAGTTGACCATATGACCTTGATTCCCGTATCTATATGAATTGAATTCAGGAGCAGCTGGCACTTCTAATTCTCCTCTATTAATATTATTCGTTTGAATACTAAATGTACTTACTTCTCTGGATTTCCCCATTACCCCTATTTGAAATCTTATCAGCGAAGCAGTAGATTGTGGTATAACAGGAATACTAATACTTTTTGATGTTGTTGTTGTAAAATTTTCCCCAAAGAAAAAACGTCCAGAAGCATCATTTAAAGCTGTTCTTATGTCTTCTTCAAAGTGAATACTCTCAATTAATTGATCAAAGTTTTGAGAATTACTTCCAGAAACATTTCGATTTTGTATCCTTTTGGGTGAACCTTGACTTTTAACTACTAAAAAGTAATTATTGGTAGCTGAATACAAGTTCAACTCTTTATTAACAAACTCTTCATCAGAATTGGTGATGGTTTTATTTGGTCCAAATCCGTAAAATAAGAAATATGAATTGCTATTTAAGTTAGTATCATTCCCCACATATTTCATAGGAACTTCTAATAATTCATCAGGTCTGTAATCAGAATTAGTTTGAGGAAGCATGCCTTCTCCAAAACCATATAAGAACAATTGGTTTGCATTTAAAGAATTAATATCAATGCCCATTTCTGACATTAATGAAGCATCTATTTTATAAATACCATCTTCGGTGATTTCTAATTTGTAAATATCTCCTTGGGATAATGGAGATTGCCCCAAAACGAAACCAATAGAAAAAAATAGAAGGATAAAAGTTGATATGTAAGATTTATTAGAAGTCATCTATGTGTTATTGATCATCACATCGTTTGTATTTTTACAAGATACAAAAAAAGCATGGTCAATTAAATAACCATGCTAATTTATCTTTTATAACTAACTAATTGTTAGTTATTTTCTTGAATCATTTCTAGGAAACGAGTAAATAAATATCTCGAATCGTTAGGTCCCGGAGAAGCTTCAGGGTGGTATTGAACTGAGAATGCGTTTTTACCAAGTACCTTGATCCCCTCAACTGTTTCATCGTTAAGGTTGATATGAGTTAACTCGATAGCATCGTTCTTTTCAATACTTTCCATGCTTACTGCAAAACCGTGGTTTTGAGAAGTCACTTCAGATCTACCAGAAACTAAGTTTTTCACAGGGTGATTTGCTCCTCTATGTCCGTGGTGCATCTTATATGTTTCAAGACCCATTGCTCTTGAAATAATCTGATGTCCTAAACAGATACCGAACAATGGTTTATCAGCATCTAAAATTTGTTTTGCTGTATCCACTGCATAATCCATAACAGATGGGTCACCAGGTCCGTTTGATAAGAAATAACCATCCGGTTTCCACTGTTTCATTTGCTCAAATGTAGTATTTGAAGGAAATACTTTACACAACATACCTCTTGATGTAAAGTTTTCAAGAATAGACTTCTTGATACCCAAATCCAATACAGCAACTTTTACAGCAGCACGAGGATCACCTACGATATAAGGTTCTTTAGTAGTTACAACCGAAGACAATTCCAAGCCTTCCATATTAGGAGTAGCATCCAATTGTTTCTTAATTACCTTAAGGTCTTCAGTTTCAGATGTAATAATAGCGTTCATCGCACCTTTCTGACGGATATGTCTTACTAAAGCACGAGTATCAATATCTGCAATACCTACTAAGTTAGCTGATTCTAAATAGTCTTGTAATGAACCCTCAGCAGTACTTCTTGAATAAACGCTTGAAAAGCTTTTTACAACAAGACCATTAATTTGAGGCTTTTTAGATTCATTCTCGTTGTGTACTGTACCGTAGTTACCGATATGTGATACAGTATTTACAATGATTTGGCCATAGTATGAAGGATCAGTATAGATCTCTTGATAACCTGTCATACTTGTGTTGAAACAAATTTCGCCTGTTGTTGTACCAATTGCTCCGATGGCTGTTCCTTTATAGGTAGTTCCATCTTGAAGCATTAAAATGGCAGTCTTCTTCTCCATTGATATTACAGTCTAGTTGAACTTAGTGCAAAAATATTAAAAATTTTGGGTATGATGATATACATGACCTAAAAAAAAGGGAAATGATTAATTAACCATTTCCCTTTATTATAATTATCGATTCACCATCTGATTATTCAGCTGATTCTTCGTTATTATTTTCTTCAGTTGCTGGTGCTTCTGGAGCAGCAGGAGCTGAAGCTTTTTTCTTTCTACGACGAGTTTTCGTCTTAGTTTCTTTAACGTTGTAGATATCGTTAAAGTCAACAAACTCGATCATTGCCATTTCAGCACCGTCACCTAAACGACGACCTGTTTTGATGATACGAGTGTAACCACCTGGACGGTTGATTACAGCATCACGAATTGCTGAGAATAACTCAGTAGTCGCGTACTTGTCACGAAGGTAAGAGAATACCACACGACGAGAGTGCATTGTATCGTTTTTCGACTTAGTTACTAATGGCTCTACGTATTTACGTAATGCTTTAGCTTTAGCAACTGTAGTGAAAACACGCTTGTGCTCGATTAAAGAACAAGCCATGTTAGCAAGCATAAGCTCTCTATGCTTCTTTTGTCTACCTAAGTGGTTGAATTTTTTACCGTGTCTCATTGTAATAATGATATTGCAACAGCCGTATTAGGAACTGCTACATGATTAATAATAATTATTGGACGGTGAACCTCCAAAAAGCCTTAGCTTTTCTTCGGCCGGTAATTAACTAACTGCCGTGTCCAAGGAACAGTTAGACATTTATGTAATTAGTGACTAATCTTCGTCAAGACGGTATTTAGTCACATCCATACCAAATGATAATTTCTTATCAGTCATCAATTGTTCTAACTCAGTAAGTGATTTCTTACCAAAGTTTCTGAACTTCATCATGTCTGAAATTTCTAAAGATGCTAAATCTCCCAAAGTTTTAACATCTGCAGCTTTCAAGCAATTGTATGCACGAACTGATAAATCAAGATCAGATAATGATGTTTTAAGAAGCTTACGCATTCTTAAGTATTCATCATCAATTTCCACTTGAGCGTCGTTTCCTCCATCATCAATAATCATATTATTGTCAGAGAACAACATGAAGTGTTGGATCAAGATATTAGCGGCGTCTTTTAAAGACTCCTCTGGCTCAACAGAACCATCAGTAATAACTTCAATCACCAATTTCTCAAAGTCAGTACGGTCGTCAACTCTAAAGTCTTCAACATGGTATCTAACATTTTTTACTGGAGTGAAGATTGCATCAATCGGAATAAAACCAACAATATCATCAGCTTCACTCTCAGCTTGTTCGTCTGCAGATAAGTATCCACGGCCGTTCATCATTGTGAACTCAACCTGAAGATTTACGCTCTCGTCTAAGTTACAAATTGTAAAATCCGGGTTAAGGACTTTATATTCTTCTGTGAACTGAGCAATATCACCCGCTTTAAATTCGCTTTTACCACTGATGTTGATGTTGATTTTTTGCGACGGATTTTCTACCTCAGCCTTAAAGCGAACTTTCTTTAAGTTTAAGATAATCTCAGTCACATCTTCTACAACGCCATCGATAGTCGAATATTCGTGAAGTACATTTGGGAATTTGATACCCACGATAGCATATCCTTCAAGCGACGAAAGTAATATACGTCTAAGAGCGTTACCAACTGTTACGCCGTATCCTTTTTCAAGAGGTTTGAATTCGAAAAGGCCTTTGAATTCATCAGCCGATTCCTTTACCAACTTGTCAGGTTTTTGAAAAGCAAGAATGGACATATAATGATTGTGGTTTTAAAAAGTTTAATAAGATCATAAGAAAAGCTTCTAAGGATGTTAAAATAACATACTTAGAAGCATTTTCCAAAGATCTATATTACTTAGAGTACAACTCGACGATAAGTTGCTCTTGAATATTTTCTGGGATCTCGTCTCTCTCTGGATTTTGAACGTATTTACCTGTCAAATCTTGAGCGTTATATTCTAACCAAGAATAAGCAGTACGTTGTTTACCAGTCGTAGCCTCTTTGATCACTTTGTTAGTTTGTGATTTAGCACGAATACCAACCACATCACCAGCTTTCAAAGTGTAAGAAGGAATGTTCACTACTTTACCGTTCACAGTAATGTGTTTGTGCGATACTAATTGTCTCGCAGCTCTACGAGTAGGAGCGAATCCTAAACGATATACTGTGTTATCAAGTCTCGCTTCTAAGAACTGTAATAAGTTCGTACCTGTGATACCTGATTTTTTCGCAGCTTTTTCGAAAATGTTACGGAACTGACGTTCTAATACACCATAAGTGTATTTCGCTTTTTGCTTTGCAGCAAGCTGGATAGCATATTCAGACTGCTTACGACGTCTGTTTTTACCATGCTGTCCCGGAGGATACGCCTTTTTCTTAAGTTCCTTGCATGCCCCGAAGATTGGATCATTAAACTTTCTAGCAATCTTCGATGTAGGCCCTGTATATCTAGCCATTTCTCTAGAATTTTAGGAGTGTCTTTAAAAATTAATTTTTTCAGGAGGTGCTAATGATCTCTGTCGTGGCTTATTACGACAGACCCTGTTAATAACACACTCATATCGAATGTTCTCTTAAAAAAGAGAAGGTCAAATCAGACTCTTCTTCTTTTCGGAGGACGACATCCGTTATGTGGTAGAGGAGTAACGTCTTTGATGATAGTTACTTCAATACCTGAATTTTGTACAGTACGGATAGCCGCTTCACGACCAGAACCCGGACCTTTTACAAAAACCTCAGCTTTACGCATACCTAAGTCGAATGCAACTTTCGCTGCATCTGATGACGCTTGTTGCGCAGCATAAGGAGTGTTTTTCTTTGAGCCTCTGAAGCCCATTTTACCAGCTGAAGACCAAGAAATCACTTGTCCTTCTTTGTTGGTGAAAGAGATGATAATGTTGTTGAAAGATGCTTTGATGTGCACTTCCCCCTCCTGAGTTACATTAACTACTCTTTTCTTAGCTTTTTCGTTTTTTCTTCTTTGAGCCATAATTCTTTTTGTTCAGCTAAACGCTATGAACTAAATTATTTCTTCTTGTTTGCAACTGTCTTACGCTTACCCTTACGAGTACGTGAGTTGTTCTTGGTATGTTGACCACGAACTGGCAAACCTCTTCTGTGACGAAGGCCTCTGTAACATCCAATATCCATCAAACGCTTGATGTTTAATTGAATTTCTGATTTTAATTCACCTTCGATTTTGTGACCTTCTGTGATAAGTTCACGAATCTTTTGTGATTCTTCGTCAGTCCAATCTTGAACTTTTTTATCCTCGCTTACTCCAGCTTCAGCAAGGATACTCGCCGCTGACGCTCTTCCAATTCCGAAGATGTATGTTAATGAAATAACACCTCTTTTGTTGTTTGGAATGTCAACACCTGCAATACGTGCCATGTTTTACTTGTGAACGGTTTTGTAAAACTTAAATTAATTCTCGCTGTTGTACTAAGAAATTATCCTTGACGTTGTTTATGTCTTGGATTCTTCTTGTTGATAATGTACAACTTGCCTTTGCGGCGGATGATCTTATCGTCCGCACTGCGTTTTTTGATAGAAGCTTTGACTTTCATTGCTCCGAATTTTTAAACGTATAAAATCCCTGATTTAATGTCAAGGCACCCGAAAGTCGCCTATCCATGCTCAGTCTATCCAAATAATTTTGAATAAATCACATGCACTAAACATACCTTCTTAATAATTAGGCAAAAATAAAGGGAATTCTCCCATTATTTTGTTACTGCGTGTTAATCTATTTGAATAACACTGAATTCAGGCCTGCAAAGATAGGTATTTTTTTTGAATTATTTATATCTATAAACAATTCTTCCTTTAGTAAGATCATATGGAGACATTTCCAAACGAACTTTGTCACCTGGGAGGATACGAATGTAGTGCATACGCATCTTACCAGAGATGTGTGCTACAACTTGATGTCCATTCTTTAGCTCCACACGGAACATTGCATTAGAAAGGGCCTCTACGATCGTACCGTCTTGGGTAATATTAGATTGTTTTGGCATTTGATATTATTTTAATTAAAATGGATATACTTCCTCGATGTACTTGAATGTTGTCAACACTTCTGTTTCACCATTAACAATAGCAACAGTGTGTTCATAATGAGCTGAAGGTTTACGATCTCTCGTACGGATTGTCCAACCATCGTTGTCTTGAGTAATTGCTCTTGTACCTAAATTAATCATAGGTTCAATTGCGATAACTAATCCATCTTTGATTTTTAATCCTCTACCTCTTTTCCCATAGTTAGGTACTTCTGGTTTTTCATGTAGGTGTCTACCTAAACCATGACCAACCAATTCTCTAACGACTCCGTAACCGTGCATTTCAGCGTGTTGTTGAACTGCAAAGCTCACATCACCAATTCTGTTATTGACTTTACAAGCATCAATTCCTTTATAAAGTGATTCCTTAGTAACCTTTAAAAGTTTCATTACTTCAGGATCCACATCACCCACTGGGTAAGTGTATGCACTATCAGAATGAAACTCATTTAAAAGTACTCCGCAATCAATAGAGATTACGTCACCACTTTTCAACTCATAATCGGAAGGGATACCGTGTACAATAACGTCATTTAATGACATGCACAAAGTGTTTGGGAACCCATTATAATTCAAGAACGAGGGGTGAGCCCCATTGTCCATGATAAAATCATGAGCGATTTTATCAATAGCACTAAGGCTTACCCCTTCATTAATATTCTTGGCGATTTCACCATGCGTTCTGCCGAGTAAATCAGCACTAACACGCATTAGTTCTATCTCTTCTTCTGTTTTGTAGTATACCATTAGACTGTTGCCACGTTTTGGCGTCCTTTGATATTCCCAGACTTCATCATTGAATCATAATTTTGCATAAGCAAGTATGATTCGATTTGCTGAAGAGTATCTAAGATAACACCCACCATGATAATAAGTGATGTACCACCATAGAATCTAGAAAAACCTGCACTAACACCCAACATACTAGCAAAAGCTGGCAAAATTGCCACAACTGCTAAATATACTGCTGAAGGTAATGTGATTCTATCTAGAATCCAGCTAATGAAGTTTGAAGTTTCCTCACCTGGTTTCACATTTGGTACAAATGCATTGTTTCTCTTTAAGTCTTCTGCCATTTGATCAGGGTTGATCGTAATCGCCGTATAGAAATACGTGAACACTAAAATTAAAATTGCAAATGTCAAATTGTAAGCTAATGATGTGAAGTCAGCAAAATTTTGCTGAATCCATCTCGCATTATCACTTTGATCTGCCCAAATGCCTGCAATCATAGAAGGAAGGAACATTAATGATTGTGCGAAAATGATAGGCATCACGTTCGCAGCATTCACTTTTAATGGAATGTAAGAACGTTGGCCAGTAGCCAAAGTACGTTTCTTACCTCCAGCACCTACTACCTGACGTGCATATTGCACAGGTACCTTACGAACAGCTGCGTTCAATAGAACAACACCCATTACAATAAAGAACAAAGTAACAAGTTCAGCAACAAATAAAATGTTTTGATCTAATTGATCTACTTCTTGATACAATGCTACAGGTAAGCCAGAAATGATACCGATCATGATTAACATGGAGATACCATTACCAATTCCTTTTTCAGTGATTTTTTCACCAAGCCACATACAGAAAATTGTACCCGCAGTCATAATTAATATGGATGCTGGGTAGAATAATGACTGTTTGATGACGATTGCCTCTGTAGGGATCGTAGAATATAAATATCCTGATCCTTGGAAGAGTGTAATCACGATCGTCAAAACACGCGTAATTTGGTTAATTCGTTTACGACCAGATTCTCCTTCCTTTTGCATACGCTGGAAGTAAGGCACTGCCATGCTCAACAATTGGATCACAATGGATGCCGAAATGTAAGGCATGATACCCAAGGCAAAAATAGAAGCTCTAGAGAATGACCCGCCTAAAAAGACGTTTAACATTCCTAGAATTCCATCTGTTTGATCTGCAAGTTCTGCAGGGTTAACGCCGGGCAGTACGATATACGATCCCAATCTGAAAATCGCTAGGAGCGCAAGAGTGAATAAAATTCTGTTTCTTAGCTCCTCGATTGAAAAAATGTTCTTCAGTGTCTTGACAAACTTGTTCATAGCTTCTTACAATGTAATCGCTTTTCCGCCTGCTTTTTCGATTGCCTCTTTAGCAGATGCAGAGAAAGCGTTCGCCGAAATCTCTACTGTTGCAGTTAGTTCGCCATTACCAAGAACTTTAACTTTGCCGTTCTTAGAAATAACTCCTAACTCCACGAATGTCTCTAACGCGAAAGTAGTAATACCTTTCTCATCAGCGATCTTTTGGATATTTTCCAAGTTGATCGGAGTATACTCTACTCTGAATGGAGATTTGAAGCCAAATTTAGGCACGCGACGTTGTAGTGGCATTTGACCTCCTTCGAAGCCAAACTTCTGGCTATAACCAGAACGCGACTTAGCACCTTTGTGACCACGTGTTGACGTGCCACCACGGCCTGAGCCTTGTCCACGACCTACGCGCTTATTTTGGCGTACTTTACCACCTTTCGCAGGACTTAGTGTATGCAGTTTCATGACTGTTTCCTAATTAATACCTTTTAAAGTACTAATGCTTTATGCAAAAGTACAAAGAAATTACAACTCTTCAACGCTGATTAGGTGATCAACTGCTTTTACCATGCCTAAAATCTGTGGATTAACATCTTTTTCGACAGTTTTGTTGATTTTTCCTAACCCTAACGCCTTGATTGTGCGTTTTTGTCTTTCAGGACGACCGATCAACGATCTAACCTGAGTAATACGGATCTTTGCCATAACTAGATTAAATATTTGATTAGCCGTTAAAAACTTTGCTTAATTTCACGCCGCGTTGCTCAGCTACCATGCGTGGATCACGCATTTTAAGTAGCGCATCAAAAGTTGCTTTAACCACGTTGTGTGGGTTAGAAGAACCTTGTGATTTCGCTAATACGTCGTGTACACCTGCTGATTCAAGAACTGCACGCATCGCACCACCTGCGATAACACCAGTACCTGCAGATGCAGGTTTGATTAGCACGCGTCCGCCACCGAATTTACCTTTTTGAGGGTGAGGAACAGTACCTTTAAGTACTGGTACCTTCATTAGGTTTTTCTTAGCGTCTTCGATGCCTTTAGTGATTGCGTCAGTTACCTCGTTGGCTTTACCCAAACCATAACCAGCAACGCCGTCACCGTTACCTACAACTACGATCGCAGAAAAGCTGAAGCGTCTACCGCCTTTTACTACCTTAGCTACACGCTTGATAGCAACAACTTTTTCTGTAAGCTCTAGATCAGCTGATTTTACTTTTGTTACGTTTTGTTTCATCTCTGACAACTCTTTAGAATTTCAAACCACCTTCTCTAGCACCTTCTGCTAACGCTTTCACTTTACCGTGGTAAAGGTAACCGTTACGGTCAAAAATAACCGTTGAAATACCAGCAGCAGTAGCTTTCTCAGCAACCTTTTTGCCTACTTCTGCAGCCAATGTAACGTTAGATGCTTTGCTTTCAGCATTGATCTCACGTGAATCAGAGGCAACAAGAGTACGGCCAGTTTGGTCGTCGATCAACTGCGCATAGATTGCAGTATTACTTTTGTATACAGAGAGTCTAGGGCGTTCAGCTGTACCTGAAATCTTCTTACGAATACCCCTTTTGATTCTCAGTCTTCTCAGATCTTTCTTAGTGGCCATACTTGTTATTTTTTACCAGCAGCTTTACCTGCTTTTCTTCTAATCTCTTCACCAACATACTTCACACCTTTACCTTTGTATGGTTCTGGCTTTCTGAATGAACGGATCTTCGCTGCAACTTGTCCAACCAATTGCTTGTCAACGCCTTCAACGTGTACTACAGGTGGTTGTCCTTTTGCAGTTTCAGCGCTCACTTTGATTTCCGCTGGAACTTGGAAAAGAATTCTGTGTGAATAACCAAGATCAAGGTCCAATAATTGACCTTGTACCGATGCTTTAAAACCGACACCTACTAACTCTAGTGATTTTTTGTATCCTTCAGATACACCAACCACCATGTTTTGAGTCAAGGCTCTATAAAGACCGTGCAAAGAGCGGTGGTCTTTATGATCTGAAGGACGTACGAAACGTACTTCTGAACCTTCTACCTCGATAGCGATGTCTTTGTTGATTTCCTGTTGCAATTCTCCTTTAGGTCCTTTTACAACGATTAAGTTGTCGTTAAGTTTTACCTCAACACCCGCTGGGATTGAAACTGGCTTTTTACCAATTCTTGACATGGTTTCTCAAATTAGGGCTTAAGGCTTCCTACTAGGGAAGCGGTCAGCCGTTATATTAAAGTATTGTACTAATATTTTATTAGTATACGTAGCAAAGTACTTCGCCACCTACATTTTGTTCACGTGCTTCTTTGTCAGTCATCACACCTTTCGAAGTTGAAAGGATTGCGATACCTAAACCATTAAGTACACGTGGCATGTTCTTAGCGCTAGCATACTTACGTAGACCTGGACGTGAAACACGTTCCAAATCAACAACCGCAGGTTGCTTAGTCACTGGATGATACTTCAATGCGATTTTAATCACACCTTGAGTGTTTACACCATCCTCGAACTTGTAGCCTTGAACGAAGCCTTTGTCATGCAGCACCTTAGTCATCTGCTTCTTAATGTTTGAAGCAGGTACTTCTACGATACGCTTGTTAGCGCTAATCGCGTTTCTAAGTCTCGTAAGGTAGTCCGCTATAGGATCTGTCATTGCCATTGCTTGCAAATATTTTTACAGCACTCTGTGCCGTAGGTTCCTAAATTAAAATTACCAGCTCGATTTTGTAACGCCTGGGATTTTACCTGCTGATGCCATTTCACGGAATGTAACACGTGAAATACCAAACTTACGCATGTAACCTTTCGGACGTCCAGTTAATTTACAACGATTGTGTAAACGAACCGGTGAAGAGTTCTTAGGAAGAGCATCAAGTCCTTCCCAGTCACCTGCTTCTTTTAACGCTTTGCGCTTCGCTGCATATTTTGCAACTAATCTTTCGCGCTTGCGCTCTCTAGCTTTTATTGCTTCTCTTGCCATAGTTTCTCGTGTTTACTATTTTTTCTTAAAAGGCATTCCAAATAATTTCAGAAGCTCATAAGCTTCCTCATCTGTATTAGCAGAGGTAGTGAACGTGATGTCCATACCTGTCACCTTCTTTACTTGATCAAGTTTGATCTCTGGGAAGATGATTTGCTCTTTTACACCTAAAGTATAGTTACCACGACCATCCAATTTATCCTTGATACCTTGGAAGTCACGCTCACGAGGAATAGCAATAGTAATCAAACGATCTAAGAATTGATACATTCTGTCACCTCTTAATGTTACGCGAGCGCCGATTGGCATATCTTCACGTAATTTGAAGTTTGAGATTGATTTCTTAGACATCGTAGGTACTGCTTTCTGACCTGCAATAGTAGATAATTCTTCTACTGCGATGTCTACAAGTTTTTTATCTGCAACTGCCTCACCAACACCTCTGTTGATGATAATTTTCTCCAATTTTGGAACTTGCATTACAGACTTGTAGCTGAAACGTTCCTTTAATGCTGGAACGATTTCCTCTTGGTATTTGTCCTTTAATCTTGTCGCTGTAGCCATTAGTCGATAAATTTTCCAGTGTTCTTAGAATATCTTTTCAACTTACCGTTTTCGTCAAGCTTACGACCTACGCGAGTAGCGTTACCCGATTCTGGGTCGATCAACTTAATGTTTGAAACGTGAATTGGTGCTTCCATTTGCTTAACACCACCTTCTGGCTTTTCAGCCGTAGGTTTAACGTGTTTAGTAACCATATTCACACCTTCAACGATGGCACGCTCCTTCTCACGGTCAACTGTAAGTACAACTCCCTCTTTGCCTTTATTTTCGCCAGAGATTATTGTTACTTTGTCGCCTTTTTTGATATGGAATTTTCTATTCATAACTCTTAGAGTACCTCAGGTGCTAACGAAACGATTTTCATAAATTGCTTCTCACGAAGCTCTCTTGCGACTGGTCCGAAGATACGAGTACCTCTTGGCTCGTCTTGCGCGTTCAATAGAACTGCTGCATTGTCTTCGAAACGAATGTAAGAACCGTCCTTTCTACGAACTTCTTTTTTAGTTCTTACAACAACCGCTCTAGATACAGTCCCTTTCTTAACATTTGAAGAAGGGATCGCTGACTTCACAGAAACGACGATTTTGTCGCCTACAGAAGCGTAACGCTTTTTTGTACCACCCAACACGCGGATACATAGTACCTCTTTTGCGCCTGAGTTATCTGCTACTGACAGTCTTGATTCCTGTTGTATCATTTTCCTATCCTAATAAGGATTCTTTACTTGGTGATTGTAAAATGATTAAATTTTGAAGATGGATAGAAGAACGAATTACTTCGCCTTTTCTACTACCTCCACCAATCTCCAACGCTTACGCGCGCTCAATGGGCGCGTCTCCATAATTCTAACGGTATCTCCGATACCTGCAGTGTTAGTTTCATCATGCGCCATAAACTTCTTAGTCTTCTTAATGTACTTACCGTACATTGGGTGCTTTTGACGTGTTTCCACTTGCACTGTAATAGACTTGTCCATTTTGTCGCTCACTACTACTCCTTGACGCTGCTTTCTGAAGTTTCTTTCCATGATCTTCTTCTATCAGGTATCTTAGTTGTTAACTTTCTCGATAGCTCTTAAAACCATCTTCTTGTTTACAGGCGCTAAAAACGTTGACTTTTGCAAGAACTCTGAGATAGACTCACGAGTTACGTTATCAGCTTTAACCTTTTCCTCCAATTCAACTGTCACTCTAGCGTGCAACTCAGTCTTAAGACGAGCAACTTGCTTTTTAAGTGTTTTCAATTGCATTGGGTTCTCTAGTGGTGATACTGCATGAGCATAAGCAAGATCTTCTAATTGCTTTTGAGAAGTTTTGATGTTCTCTGCAAGCTCTTCCGAAGATAAGCCTTTCACCTGATCCTTTAACTCTTTTGTTTTCATCTCTCAGATTATCCTACGTAGTCTGGTCTGACCACAAACTTCACTTTGATTGGGAGCTTCTGCGCAGCCAATCTCATTGACTCCTGTGCTCTCTCGATTGATACTCCATCAGATTCGAACAAGATTGTTCCGGCTTTCACTGGAGCAACCCAATAAGCAGGGGCACCTTTACCCTTACCCATACGTACCTCGGCTGGCTTTGAAGTAACTGGCTTGTCAGGGAAGATACGAATCCATACCTGACCTTCACGTTTCATCGCACGAGTCATCGCAATACGTGACGCTTCGATTTGACGAGCTGTGATCCAACCTCCTTCAAGTGCCTTCAGACCGAAGCTACCAAAAGAAATGCTATGACCGCGTTGAGCGATGCCATGGCTTCTACTTCTTTCTTTTTGTCTCTTTCTGAACTTGACTCTCTTTGGCTGTAACATTGTTATTCTGTTATTTACCACGCAGGTACTTCCTGCGATATTTTATGTCTAGTGCACAAACATCTCGGAGAACTTGAGCTTGAGTTAGCTAAATTCTTTTAAATAAACAGAATGTATATATCTATCTTAAAATCATTAGGACTTTCGCTCATGTCTAATGAACGTAGTTTCCCGAGGTTTGGATTGCAAAAGTATGACACTTTTTTTTGTAAAACAAGTAGTTAGCAAAAAAAATATCAAAATTTAATATCCTTCACAATCTTAACTTTATGTTTGTTGAATTTGGTTGGGACGAAATATGAATACAATTTCGTTTCTTTCCTTAATTCTATACAAATGTACTGTATCTGTAAGGAGTTTGTTTATTTGATTATGATTCCTTTAATAAATAGTTTTAAAACTAACTTATTGAAGGTCAAAAACTAAAAATCAAATTTAAATTTTAGCAATACCGGCTTATCACCCTTTATTCCGTACCGTAATTTGGCCTCATCTGAGACTTTTACACCATTATTATCGTAACCAAGCCATACTTCATCATCAACAATCATTAAAGCTTCTGCCATTCCATATTTTTCCGGTTCAAATAGCTTTTGCTTATTTGTGACTACAGACTTTTCATAAGAATAATGTTGTACAATTTTATTTTTCTCCAAATCGTATTGAGCAATACATCTAGCATTCCTTTCTAGAATAAATAAATCACCCTTATAAAGATACATATCTGATATGTCTTTGCTGCAATTTCTTTTTAAAGTAAATTCTCTAACAATTTTATTGGTATTCAAATCTACTACGATAATAAATGAAGGTTGTCTTTCTTTTGCTAAATAAAGTAATCCTGCTTTTCCATCTACAGCAACTCCCTCAAAACCAGTATTTTTTAACCACTCCGTTCTAGGCAAGAACAAACTACTCCAATCTATAGGTAATTTATTTGTCGCTTTCTTATCAAAATCATAGACATACACCTCATTATCAGCTTCATTTATCAGGTATGCTTTATTTTTATAAACAGAAATTCCTTCAAGATCTATTTTCCCTGGAATATCTAATTTGTAAGATGCCTTTACCTCAAAAGAATTATCTTTTTGATGTAAAGAATAAATAAAGTTATTTTCGAATTTATCTGCTACAACAACAATTTCTTTCTCTTTTTTTGAAATACCACTTAAGTCAAAACGTCCTTGATAATTCTCCAACTGTTTGATTTCTAAAAATTCAAGTTGCTTAATTTTCTGTGCAAAAATAGAATTACTATAAACTGTTAGTTGAACTATTAATAGTATGTAATGTATCGTTCTCATTTTTATTCTTCCTCTGGAATCCATTGCAAAGCACCTATATCTGGTGGTGATGTTCTATTCTCTCCTCTTTGATCAACAGTTATACCGTTTACATCAATTCCTGCTCCTCGAGCCGGACTATCATCTGCTAAGTCAAAATTATAAGTAAAAGGATATCTGAAATATGGATCTATATTTATTAAATTGGTTTCAGGGTCAAACTGATCACTTGATGCTTTCAATATATTATTTGTAATACTATTAAAATCAACACCTTCTGTAACTACTAATTCATTTGATAAATTACCCCAAATTATATTATTTACTAAGTTTAACTGTATAACTTCATTTGTACTTTCGAATGCTACAGATGGGTCTTCCCTAAAGAAGCCCGTATTTGAATTTACAATTGTATTATAGTAAAAATCACATTTGCCTCCTCCTGCATGGGCATAGGCATAAGAGATCGTATGACTAATGATAGTATTAACTATTCTTACATCAGAATTAGTTATTGCTACTCCTACTTGAGACATATTTTGAATTGTTGAACCTTCTATATCCAAGTCGATAATATCATCGTTATCATTATGATACATCAAAACACCAACTCTAGCATTTTTAATTAAAGTACCATGGATTTTATTATCATGACTTAAGGAATCAAAGAAGAGTCCATCCCATTGACCGGGAGCATTTTCATATTGCCCATCCAATCGAATACTTTCTAACCTTATCGTATCTTGAGGTGTCCCCATTAACTGTAATGAGCCACTAATCAAAAGCTTTGCTCCATTATCAAAAACTATTCTTGTTCCGGCATTGGCCGTTAAACTCGCATTTTGTGATATATATAAGGAATCAGTGATAACATATGGTCTTCCTTTTTCCCATACTACATCACCTACTAAAATTGCCCCCCCTGAAACATAAAACGGATCCTCTGCATAAGCATTTAATTGTATAGCTTGTCTGTTTCCATTGGTGAAAAAAGAAATTTGGCCATTCAATTCTCGTATATCATCCGCATTTTGATAAGGTACATTAGCTTCAGTCAAGACTAACATACTATCTCCACCTCTCAGTAAAGTATTATTGATAATATCTTCATTTTGCCCGTTTATCAACATAGAATAAACAGAATTAGGATCATTTAATGAGATTTCTGAAATATTGACTGCATTTTCTGAGTTATTGTACACCATAAAACGCTGGGTAACACTTCGCATATCAATCCCCTCATCTTCTTTTGATGTAAATAGAGTATCAAAAAATACTGTATCTACAGAAAATTGAAGTTGAAAAGAAGGATCTGAACTGATGACCTCATCATCTGGAGTACAACTTATGAGGAGTGATAGAATGATTCCTGTATAAAAGCTAAGTGTTTTCAAGTTACTAATTTATATATTTCTTATTGAAATCCTTGTATGGTGAAGAATCGAAATTATTATTCTCTTCAATAGGCTGTACTTTTGAAGGTTTTATCCAATCTAAGAAACCTTTTTTCCACACATATGCTAAACCTAAAATCAATATTCCAACAAAAACGACAATTTCGAATAATGCAAACCAACCCCACATACCATCAGTTTGTTTGATTTTTTCTGCATCTCCAAAAACTGTTGCCCAAGGAAATAAAAATAATATCTCTACTTCGAATAATAGAAATATTAATGCCACAACGTAAAATCGTATATTAAAATTACCCCAAGCAGTACCTAATGGATCCTCCCCACTTTCGTAGGTAGTTAATTTTTCTTCGTTTGGTCTTCTTGGTCTAACTAGAAATGCAGTAAACAACCCTCCTAAAGCGAAAATAATAGCAACAATTATAAATAATGTAATGTTACCGAAGTCTGTTAGCATTTGATTACCCATACTATCTATGAAATATGAACTGTAATTGTTTCTTTTGTAAAAATTTCGATAAAAATACTAACCATATAAACACTATCATAACATGGCCGTACTTTTTGAATCATTTTCTGAATGGAAAGAGTTCTGTGAAAAGAAAAAAGTATCCCTTCATCAACCTGTTTTGGATTATGAAGTGAGAGAAAAAGAACGCACTAAGGAAGAAATTAAATTAGCCTTAAAGCAAGCCTTCGATGTCATGAAGGATGCTGTCAAGACAGGTTTAAACGAGGATATGACCTCTAGATCAGGCATGATTGAAAACGGTGGAAAAAAAGTTTTCAATTCTCCAATCAATGTTTTGTCAGAAGAATTTAAAGTTCTCATCTCAAGGGCACTTGCTGCAAAAGAAGTAAATTCTTGTATGGGAAGAGTAGTTGCCGCACCTACTGCAGGAGCATCTGGTATTCTACCTGGAGTATTGGTTACGCTTCAAGATCTTCATCAATTGGATGATGACACATTGCATAACGCTCTATTGGTCTCAGCAGGAATTGCTTTGATAATGGAAAAAAAATCGGGTATCGCTGGAGCTGTAGGCGGTTGTCAAGCTGAAACAGGAACAGCTGCTGCAATGGCTGCTGGGGCAATTACTTATTGTTTAGGAGGAAACATTGATATGGTATTCAATGCTGTAGCGATTACTGCACAGTGTATGCTCGGATTGGTTTGTGATCCTGTCGCTGGATTGGTTGAGGTACCTTGTGTGGTTAGAAATGCAAGTGCTGCTGCTATTGCTAATTCTTCAGCTCAAATTGCATTAGCCAATGTAAGTGGTGTAATCCCTGTGGATGAATGTGTAGACGCAATGGGAGAAGTAGGGCAAAGCATGGAGGACCGTTACAAAGAAACGGCCTTAGGAGGTATAGCAGCTACACCAACTGCTAAGATGATATCTAAAAAAGTATTGATCTCCGATATCGATATTATCGATTCTTCGGAAGAATAAAATAAAAAACAGGGAGTATCATTTAGATACTCTCTGTTTATACGTAGCCTTGGAATTTTTTTGCCAATTCTACTCTATTTCTTTCCTTTTCCTCTTCAGTAAACAACTCTAAGTTTTTTAAAGCTGTCTCGAATTGGTCTGCATAATTCTTATATTTTGCAGCTAATGCGGCTGTATTTTTTTTCTTAAAACTGAAAGTAACCATAATATTCTAAATAATTTACGAACAATTGATTGAGAATGTCGAATAAGTATTCACTTCACGTATGAATCGTTCAACGATTCGTATTTAGTAGACAATTACTTTTCAAGATGTGACAAAAAAGAAGAAACTTTTTTTATTTTTTTTTACTTTCTTCCCAATATTTATCCATCTGCTCTAAAGATGCTTCATCGAAAGACAGTCCATCTTCCTTCATTTTATCTTCTATGTAATTAAATCTTGATATAAATTTCTTGTTCGTTCTTTCCAGTGCATCAGAAGGATTGACCTTAAGAAAACGAGCATAATTGATCATAGAGAACATCACATCTCCAAACTCATCTTCTATTTTGTCCAAATTATCTTCTCCTTGATCATTTGCTTTTACTTCAACTTCCAATTCTTGAATTTCTTCTTGAACTTTCTTCCAAACATCTTCTTTATTATCCCATTCAAAACCAACTCCCGCAGATTTCTCTTGAATTCTCAATGCTTTCACAATTTCGGGTAATGATTTAGGAACACCTCCTAGCACTCTTTTGGGTTTATCGCCTTTTTCTTTCAATTTGATTAATTCCCAATTACGAGCGACCTCATCGGCATCATTTACATCAATATCTCCATAAATATGTGGATGACGAACAATTAACTTTTCACAAATACTATTCAATACATCATCAATAGCGAAATTATTGGTCTCAGACCCTATTTTTGCATAAAAAACTAAGTGAAGCATCACGTCTCCTAATTCCTTCTTGATTTCCTCCATGTCTTTATCAAGAATGGCATCTGAAAGTTCATATACTTCTTCTATGGTTAAATGACGGAGTGATTCTAAAGTTTGTTTTCTATCCCATGGACATTTTTCTCGTAAATCATCCATGATATCTAATAACCTTTTGAATGCTCTTAACCGTGTATCTTTTATATTTATATCGCCTTGCATCTTTTTGATATTTAAATGAGTTGATTTCTTTTTTTATAACTACTATTGCAAGGATAATCAAGAAAGTTGAATTTCTATAATTCTAGTGAAGTATGAGTAAAAATAATGTTTCACATCAGGACATTGTTGATAGTTTATCGAAATACACTCCAAAACAAGCTGCCATAATTTTTGCTGATTGGATTTTACATTATAAGATTCATGTAAAGATTACCAAGGAAAGGAAAACGCGGTTAGGTGACTATAGACCTCCACAAAGAGGACATGGACATAAAATTAGTATCAATCATAGTTTAAACCCCTATCAGTTTGCAATCACTTTTGCTCATGAAGTAGCTCATTTGGTTGTTTGGGATCAATTTCAAAATAAAGTAGCTCCACACGGAAAGGAATGGAAACAACAATTTGGTAACTTTCTTCAACTTTTATTGAATCATAATGTATTTCCAGAAGATTTAATTGAAGCCGTTACTAGACATCGAAAGAAACCGTCAGCCTCAAGTGGTAATGATGTACAACTAAAAAAGGCTTTGATGAAGTACGATAAAGCGGAAGAAAATGAAAATGAAACTCTTTTTCTAGATGATTTAAACGATGGCGATGCCTTTATTTTAGAAAATCATGGAATTTTTATCAGAAATAAAAAATTAAGGAAGTATTACCTCTGCACCGAGAAATCGACAGGAAAGCAATTTAGAATCAATTCCTTAGCTAAAGTTAGCTTGGTTTAATCAAAATCTCTTCAAATCGAATTAAAATTTATTTGAGATATTTTTAGTAGAATATTCTACATAAAGTTTGGCATAACGAACTTTTTTACGCACTTTTGCATCGCTTTAAACAAAAACGGTCACTGAAGCAGGAGGGTGTTGTAGCTCAGTTGGTAGAGCATCGGACTGAAAATCCGTGTGTCGGCGGTTCGAATCCGCCCAACACCACAAAGTCTAAGGTTAAACAAGACTATAAACATGTTTCCCGGTGTTGTAGCTCAGTTGGTAGAGCATCGGACTGAAAATCCGTGTGTCGGCGGTTCGAATCCGCCCAACACCACAAGTCTAAGGATAAACAAGACTCTAAACTGTTTCCCGGTGTTGTAGCTCAGTTGGTAGAGCATCGGACTGAAAATCCGTGTGTCGGCGGTTCGAATCCGCCCAACACCACAACAGAAAGACTCGCATTTTTGTGAGTCTTTTTTTTGTCAAAAAGATATTGTAGGTGAGATTACAATAAAACCCCATGCCTTTTCGAGGTCATGGGGTTTTCTATTTTTTACATCTCACTCACCAACTTCACCACACTGGCTTTGTTGGTTTTACTACTTCTTTCCAGTTTCAATACATGATCGTATATCGATGGATCGTTTTCGTTTGGTGAACCGAAGATTAATCGGATATTTTTAGAGGAAGTATAATGAATCAGATCTCGTAAATAACGATCGGATAATTTACCTACCTCATCAATTACACAGTGTACAAAGTAATCGTTCTGCTCTTTGTAGGCATTTTCTTGGAATACCGTTAGTAGCGTAATGTAGATCATGGATTTCACCAATACGTCAGTACCTTCAGAACCTACATTTGATAACTTCTCCACCCAACCTGTATCATTATTATTTTCGATTACTCGGAATCTCAACATGAATGTATCTTCCAAAGTAATTTGCTTCTGATTGTGATCTCGGATCACTCTTCTCAAGTCCTTCAATAATTGGACAGACTGACGTGAATCTTTAGCACTTGCATTCACATTCACTTTAAAGATATCTCCTTGATCTGAGAATGAGACATCCTCATTTAGTCGATAAATCTTCTTTAAAGTGGTCAGTAAAGGTGTATTGTTCTCATTGTATTCCAATTCAATGGATTTAACTACACCTACGAAATTACTTCTTGCGAAGCTATTATTAATCTCTCTAACAATCTTTTTAATCAAGTCTGAAGTATCAGATAAATCCTTCACCTGACGTGCCACTGAACTAATAATTTCTCTGTGCTGCTTCTCCAGCTGATCCCTCATATGATCCAAACGTTCTCCATCCAATAGGCTTGGAAGAATATTCTTTGCCAAATAAGTGAATTCCTGAAGTGAAGACTGTGCGTAAAGCGTTGGGATTTTTAAGTGATTATCTTTTCTGAAAACTCCCGTAAAAATTTGTCCCTTCGATTTAAATGATGAAGTTAAACGTCCTCTTTCTTTTAAAGACTTTCTCAACTCTGTCAGTAAAAATGATAAATCAGAGTCATTAATCTCTGCCTCATTAACTGCATCTGCTCCTTCGTCTAAATATTTCTTTAAACGTTCGTAAGCTTGTTCGTCCTCCTCTCTTGCCGCTTTATATTGCTTTAATAGATGATTTGACTGATCTTTAGTTCGACGGTAATTGTCTCGCTTATCATCAAGATGATTGAGTTGCTCTTCGTATTCCTCCACAGCCTGATCGTATGCTGCTTTCAGTTTCTCAATTTCTTTTTCTTGATGTTTCAGCTGATTTCTTATTTCCTCCGCTTTATCTAAATAGTAAACTTTATCTTTCTCATAATCCCTTTTGATCATTTGTGCCTGCTCAACTTGCTTCAGCTTTTTGATCAACATTTGGATTTCCTCTTCTACCTCATCGAGTTTACCCGTATCAATACCTTTTTCTTCCAGAAGACCTTTACGTTCCTCTTCCAACTGCCTTAATCGCTTATCATGATCGTTTTGATAGGCCGACCATTCCTTTTCAAGCGTAGCAATATTGGCTTCAATTTCTGAAACCACAGTATTGATTTTATTATTGAAGACATCAGATGTTTCTCTTTCTCTCGACCACTTATCATCTTTTAAGTCTGATAATTTACCCTCGATCAATTCGCAATTTTCTGATGCAATACGAAGCTTTCTTCTCAACTCAACAAGTGCGTCTTCTTTCATTTCGTCCGCTTTGCTGATGATCGATGCTTCTTGCTCTCTCGCTTTTTGAAGATCACCTTCAAATTCTTCGAGTTTTTGATTAAACTCCGAAAGCTTCTGCTCCAATCTAGAAAGTTTCTTTGAAGACGATTCTAATAACTTAGCAACTTTTTGATCTACCACCGAGTCAAGATCATCCAAATTTTCTTTGGCTGATTTTAACTGGTTTTTCTTTTGCTCCAATGTGGAAGCAATGTGATCAGTTGCTGTTACCTGAGCCACTAAAGAAGAGGTATCCAAATCAATTCCATAAAAAGAAGAACCGTCTACTATCTGAGGGTTCAAGTCTTTTCTAGACAATAGATTCTCGTCACATACCTTACCAATTGTTTCTGCCCAATCGGATTTATTCTGATCTAAAAAGGCTCTTAATGTACCTTCATAATTCTCTTGACGTACTTTCCATTCTTCTACCTCATCAGAAATCAAAGTGACTTGTCTTTCCAACTCAGCTTGCTGACTCATCGCTTCTTTACGGATAATCTGCTCCTCCAAACGCTTACGTTCTTTGGTATTCGCAATATCGTGTTCCGTTTCAGAAATGTTGTGCTTTAGATCAGAAATTTCTTGAGATAGTTTCACCCTTTTGGTATTACTTTCCATCAATAAAGACTTCGAAAAATCTTTCTCCTTTTCCATTTCTAAAGCTACGGATGCTCTTGTTCTAATCTCTTTTGCTTCATCCAATTCGTTTCTCAACTCCTCTTCCTGAGCAAAATATTTATTTCGAAGCTCTTCTAAAGCCTGTTGTTTTTCTGAAGTAAACTTGTCCTTTTGAGCATGCAACTGCTCTCTTTGCTGTTGCTTCTCTTCGTTGAACTCGTTCTTTCTTGTAGAATATTTCGATAGAAGAGATTTCTTCTGTTCCTCTATCAAATGCTCAACCTCTACTGTTTTAGCCACCAACATTTGTTTTACCTCTTGTTGATAAGCCAACTGATCATTCAATCGAGGACCTTCCGTACTCAATTCCAATAATTGATCAACTGTGTAAGCCGTTCCATCGATAGAGATCGATTGATATTCCTTTTCTCTCCTTTCAATTTCCTTGAGTGTCGCTTTCGTCTCCCCAAGTTCTTGATTGACCTCCGCCGTTTTTGTTTGATATGTATTTTCAGCCTTTTCGTATTTAGCTTTCATCGCATTTTCTTCCTCCTGCATCTCTGCAAGAAGTCGTTCGCTATCTGCCAAATGTTTCTGAGCCAAAGCTACGCCACCACCAATTTGATGTGCCAAACGTTTTTGGTAATTCAGTTGCTGATTGATCTCTGCTTCTAAAGAAACAATTTCCTCAGCACCTGCTTTATTCTTTTCGAAGTCTTCAAAATCGGTTAACTGATCGTCAAATTCATGAATAAAATTGGCGATAGTTTCTAAAGAGATAGGTTGCATTTCGAAGTCGGCTGAAGCGGCCTCTGCAATGGCTCTTTTGATATAATCCGATTTCAATCCAGACGAACGGAAAATATTCGTGATCGCTTTTGGAATACCTTCTACATGCTGACTTTTCACACCTGCAGATGGTTTCAACAGGCTAAACTGTGCATTATAGCGACTCACACCATAAATCACCTTTCGTAAATCAGCAAATCTTCTGATCTCATCGGAGACCATTACTGACTTTTCGGTCACGTTTTCCAGGACCTCATCATGACTACATGCTTTACGATCTCGGATAAAATAATCTTTATCGTAAGCTGCATCAATAAATCTGAAACGAAGACGGCCACCCGATTTATACACCATCAAACAGTGCTTTCCTCTAGGAGTCACGATTTCGTAAATCAGACGAGCATTCAAGTCTTGGAAATAATATTCAGAGAATGACATCTGCTGTTCTTTAATGCCCAATTCTCTTTTTTCCGAAGTGGCGTGATAGAAAAACAACACGGCACGAAGCACTGTCGTTTTACCAAAGCCATTTGATCCTACAAAGTGAATATTTCCACCAAGATCAACTTCTGCATAATCAAAACCTGCACTTTTAATAAGTACAAGCTTGTTCAAATATCTTTTTGGTGTTACTGTTGTATTCATTCGTTGGTAGGATCAATATCAATTAAATCGACAATATCTTTTAAGTAGTTATAAGATGATAAAACAATGAAGCCTTCGTTTTCATCGTCCTCACAATCCATAAAACCCTGTCTTCTCATTTCTTCTACTAGATCTCTCACTTTATCGTGAGTCGAAATGCTTTTATCTGATGATAATCGCTGCAGTTGATCGTTAAGGTCAGTCTCCACATTGCATTTATGCACAATGTCTTTGATGTAAAACCTCATACCCTCACCAAACCCTGGGGCAAATGTGGCAAAGAAAGCCAAGCGATCGATATATTTATAAAAACGTTCGATCTTCTCCTCAATCGTCTGACGACCACCTTCTCTGGAGAAGTAGTAATAATTATTTCCTTTCTTTAAATGAAAGCCTAGCGGTGCGTAAACACTTTCGAAACCACTAAAATATTCGTCTACTTGGTCGTACAATTTTCGAATATCTGGCTTAATGGCATTGGCACTTAAAAACTGCCCTCTACTCAATAATTCAAATACTCTTCTGGTACTTGTATGATCTATATTCATGTTATTTTTTTTCTTTTGGTCGGATAAAAGCAAACTGTTTTCCATTCTCTTCTACTTGTCGGGCAGGATCAAATGGATTTTCTGCTAAGCCGAAATCCATCTCGTCTTCAAAAATCAAGGCCACCTGACAATAGATTTTGATCAACTGATCTTCGTCCATTTTTTCTCCAAAATCATAAGACTTTACAAAAGAAAGGAGATCGTTGTCTTGAAGGAAGAAGGCTCTTTTCAGTTTTGCAAAATCGACGTGAAGCATAGTTTGCTGTTGAGGATCCAATAAATCGCCATCGATATCCAATTCTGCTTGAAGCTGCATTCTAATTTTATGCTGTCTTCTTAAAGCTACTCTTTCGATGATATCCAAACCGTCATCCCCTCTTAAATATTCTAGATCCAAATGTGTTTGGAAACGAAGCTGAGTATCGAAGAATAAAGCATTTTCGTGAGCGAAAACTTCTTCCACATTCGTTCTAACTTCCAGTTCATAGAGGTCTCTCAACTTTTTAAGTTGGATAATTTTCTTGTGTTGACGATCAAGTTCTGCGATCTGATTAATGAACCTTACAATCTCCTGTCTCAAGGCAATCAGGTTATGTCTTGCCATTGTCAGGTGAGTGCCTTTCAGTTCATTCACGATCAAACGTAGCCCTTCATCAGGAACGACTCTAAAAAATGCATTTTCTAAAAGTTCTTCTGCGTTCTTAATCAATCCAAGTAGTTTCTCGGCTTGTTCGTTATGGTCCTCAATTTTGACTCTCTTCAACTCAATCGATGAGGCAGTTTTGTATTCCTGCTTCACCAAGTTGTTCAGCGTACCGGCATTCTTACGAATTACTCTACCGATACTCATCAAATATCTTTTGATACGGTGAAGGTAGCGTTCTCTTTCTCGGCTATCTTCATCTATTTCGTAGAGGTAAATGTTTTTTTTCAGAATTCTGATAGATTCATCAACCTCATAGTTTCTAATATCTTCGTTGATTTCCAGGAAATCCTCGACAAAATTTAATAAGCGTTCTTCCAAACGGGCAGGCTCCCCTTCTTGTAAAGAAATCATCCCTCTTGCTTTGGCTTGAAGAATTTCTTTCTCTTTACCGTCTGCGATCTCAGTGAGTTCATCAAAAGATGCACTTTTCCTCTTAAAGAGATGGTTGATCACTTTTCGATGCCTGTAAAGTTCGCGTATTAATTCATCAGCTGTTTGTATATCTGCCACTTATCGTTGGTTTATTATCATGATGAATAGCTCATCAACTAGAACTTTATAATTAATGATTTTGATCCATTTTTTGCAAGTAATTGAAGAGTTTTTTCACTTCTCTCATATAAAAAATGAAGTAGTTTATTTTTATTCCAAGCTTACTATCTGATACACCTTCAAACATTTATTATAATTAATTAAATCTAAGCGTTTTTTGTTAAACGAGCGCAAGGTTTGATAACAAAGAAAAACACTTTATTATATAAGATGTTAAAAGCCTCATTTTTACGATAAATAATAAAACTATGAGTAGGGGTTATCCCACCCCCAAGTGTTATTCAGTTGCAGTCAGGAATTAAATTGACTGAGTAATTGAAAACTAAACCAACAATTTATCAACAAAATGAAATTACAAACTAATCTATCAGGCATCATTGCGATACTAATCTTAACGGTTTCATGTTCAAAAAACGATGAACATTATTCCCCACAAGAAGTCATTAAAAGTATCGATTTAAGCTATGCATCGAGTATTTTTATTGGGCCAAACCATGTCACGGGTGGTCTTAACAGAACGCTTTACAAAGTAAAGAATGATAATGAAATCGACACTGTAGAATACATCAATAACTTTGGTGATCCCACATCTCCTAAATATTACCCGGATGAGGTATTTAAAATCAATGAGAAATTCCAGTTTTTAAGTTTCCAAGGTGTTGAAAACTATATCATTGATTCTCGTAATGGTAATGCTTTCTTAATGGAGAATGCTAGACCAATCAACCACTATAAATTCTTTACAGATCAGTTTATCGAAACTTCTAGAGGTATTATCTATTTAGGAAGTGATCATAAAATCTACTCTTTTGCAATTTCAGATGGAGCATCTGAATTAATCGAAAATCATATTCAAACAGCACATGATGGTGATATCATGAAAATTACTGCCGATCCTAAAGGTAACATCTTGTACACAGCCAATGTGGGCAATAAAGTAGAAGTTCACCTATACACGGTACACAATGGTTCGTCTAGAAAAATTGATGCTGTTGAAAGAATTGGTGTAACCCTTGTTTGGCCTGGACTAAACGAAAACGAATTGTTCTACTACACTCCAGATGCCAGCGACAAGGAAACTGCAGTTTACTTAGTAAACACACAAACTTTAGACGTTCTTCCTTATGGTAATAATAATTTTGTTCTGTCTTGTGGTATAAATGGTTTATTTAAATATGAGAATAAAATCCTTGGCATTGGTTGTAATGAAATTTACGAATTGGTGAACGATGATGAAAGCAGAGAGATTTTAATTACATCTTTAGAGGATTATCAAATAGTTAATTTTAGAACTGCTGATAAATCTTTAGACCATTTATTAGTTGGTGGTATTAATACTGTGGGTAGAGGATCAATCGTAAAGATTAATATCAACGATTACTCTCCTCAATATTTAAATCAATTGACTGGCATCAACCCTCATATCATTAGTACAAATAATCTTGGAGAAAGTGTTGTATGGGGTACTGGTCAACATAACGGTAAATCTGTATTATCAAACATCAAAGTAGATGGAAATGTACAAACCATTTTCGAAAACGCTGATGGCGTGATCAATGGCTTAGGAAAATTAAATTAATCCGCACCCGGTTGAACACAACAAAACCTCCAATAATTTACAGTTATTGGAGGTTTTTTGCATTTATTGACAACAATCATCTTTTAGTATTAACAAGCATCAGCTACAGAAGTGTATTTTCTACCCATATTTGTATTAAGAAAATTAATTAATGCCAAAAACGGAATGAAATCACATAAATTATATGCCATTTTTGTTCTATTAATCGTGGTAATATTACTAGGATTATCAAATAGCAACGTGAATGGTAAGGAGCAGAAACAACAAACAACTCCTCCTCAAGAGGCTAACAACTTACCAACAATGGAATGAGATGAAAATAAAGTATGAATTGAAATGAATTGGACTAACAATTAAATTACATATAAAAATAGGTTAACAACACAATCAAAACACAACCGCATTAATTATCAATTAAATAACTAAAAGCAAACCAACCTCGTTCGAGCTTCTTATTTATAGAAAAAAATGAAGTTCGATATTAAAAGTGCCGAGATACAACTTGGCACTTTTTTGTTTTTAGGCCTATTATGGATTGTTCTATGTTAGTAAAAGTTAAAAATTCTTTAGTATGTTTTGATTATCAATAATTATTGAACACATCATGTAAATTGCGTACTATACACAATTGATAAAGAAGAAAACAAACGTTTTTGTAATCATATGACAGATCATAAAGTTCTTCATGATAAAATTCATGAGGTAATTTCAGAAGTAGGAAAAGTAGTAGTTGGCCAAGATTATATGGTCAATCGTTTATTGATAGGTCTATTTACTAATGGCCACGTTTTATTAGAGGGTGTTCCTGGTTTGGCAAAAACATTAACAGTAAATACACTTTCTAATGTATTGGACTTAGATTTCCAACGTATTCAGTTTACCCCTGACTTGCTTCCATCTGATTTAGTTGGTACTATGATTTACAACCAAAGAGAAGGTAAGTTTGAGGTAAAGAAAGGTCCTGTTTTCTCTAACCTAGTATTAGCGGATGAGGTGAACCGTTCTCCTGCCAAAGTACAAGCTGCACTTCTTGAGGCAATGCAAGAGAAGCAAGTAACTATTGGTGAGACGACTTACAAATTGGATCGTCCATTCTTGGTATTGGCTACTCAAAACCCAGTTGAACAAGAAGGTACTTATCCACTTCCTGAAGCACAAGTCGACCGTTTTATGTTGAAAGTGTACATCAACTACCCTCGTAAAGAGGATGAGTTGGAAGTGATGAGAAGAATGTCGAACCAATCGTTTGATGATTCAGTAAGATCTATCCTTTCTAAAGATGATATTTTTGCTATTCGTGACGCTATCAATGATGTGAAAGTAAACGAAAGCTTAGAACAATATATTATTGATTTGATTTTCGCTACTCGTTTCCCTAATGAGTACGGTTTACAAGAAGAAGCACAATACATTCAGTTTGGTGTTTCTCCTCGTGCATCAATCAACCTGCATAGAGCGGCTAAAGCAATTGCCTTCTTCGATGGTAGAGACTATGTTCTTCCAGAAGATATTAAAGAGATTGCTTATGATGTATTGAACCACCGTATCATCTTAAACTATGAGGCGGAAGCTGATAATATCTCTACGAAACAGATTATTGATTCTATTTTGAATAAAGTAAAAATTTCAAAGTAGTGAACAAATCATTGAGCTAAGATTAACATGCTCAATTAGAATACATTTTATGCCACTTCATTTTTTTGAGGTGGCATTTTTTATGTCAACATTAAGTAAGCTATTATACAATCAAAATTGGAAGTTTTAAACCTTCTTTTTTTGACTACTCAGCGTTAGAATTTCATCACGTAGCTTGGCTATGCTCTTCAATTCTGCCTTGATTAGTTAAAAAAATAATAATATAACTTTTCCCAATTTCAAATGTATTACAGCTTAATTCTTTCTATTTTTACATACTGTTAAAATATTATGGAAGAAACTACATTATACATCGTTCCCACTCCGATTGGTAACTTAGAAGATATTACGGCTAGAGCATTGAGAATTCTTAATGAGGTCGATACCATTCTAGCTGAAGACACTAGAAATACTGGTAAACTTTTAAAGCACTTTGAGATCAAAAGTAACCTGCAAAGTCATCATGCTTTTAACGAGCATAAAACGGTAGAAGGCTTGATCAAAAGATTAAAAAGTGGAGAGAAAATCGCCTTAGTTTCTGATGCTGGAACTCCGGTAATATCAGATCCTGGCTATATGTTAGTTAGAGCATGTGGGGAAGCTGATATCCGTGTAGAAACACTACCTGGAGCGACTGCATTTGTACCTGCTTTGGTCAACTCTGGTTTACCTGCGGATCGTTTTACTTTTGAAGGTTTCCTTCCACATAAGAAAGGACGTCAGACTAAAATTCAAGAGTTAGCAGAGGAACAACGTACCATGATTTTTTATGAATCTCCTCACCGATTGGTGAAGTTTTTAGAACAATTGTCTACTGCATGGGAACCTGATAGAAAGGCCTCTGTATCTAGAGAATTATCTAAACTTCATGAGGATACCAAAAGAGGGACTTTAGAGGAATTGGCTCAACATTATACCGAAGTACCGCCAAAAGGGGAAATCGTTGTAGTGGTTGAAGGAAAGAAAATTGAAAAGAAACCAAAAGGAAATAAGTACAAATACAAAGACGAAGCATGAGAAAATTAATCTACGACTTCATTCAAGCAAACTCTTCTAAGAAATGGTATTTATGGCTAATGGCATTAATTAGCGGCCTTTTCTTGGGATTATCGTGGCATGGTGCTTTGCCGCTTGTATTTATTGGCTATGTTCCTTTGTTAGAAATTGAAAGGGTAATTAGCATTAGCGATAAAAAGTACAAAGGGTGGAAAGTATATTTCTTCTCTTTCATCACCTTATTTATTTTTAATGTTACTGCTTACTGGTGGCTTTGGTATGCTTCTGCTTGGGCTACTTTTGGTGCATGGGGAGCAAATGCAGCTTTAATGGCATTGCCTGTATTGGCTTATCATCATACTAGAAAAATATCAAAAGGAAAATACTTCCATCTAGACTTTGTTTGCTGGATGATCGCTTTTGAGTATTTACATATGCATTGGGATTTCTCTTGGCCTTGGTTAAACATTGGAAATGTATTAAGCTACACTCCAAAACTAGCTCAATGGTATGAATATACTGGTGCTTTTGGTGGTACACTTTGGATATTAATGCTGAATATCTACTTCTTCAGTTTTATGGTGAGTGGTAGAAAAATAGTTTCTATTTTCTTCTATTTAACGATACCTATCACCTTCTCATTATACTTGTATTACACCTATGAGGAAGAAGGTACTGAGATCGAAACAGTGGTTGTACAACCTAATATTGACTGTTATTCGGAGAAGTTCAGGTACAATGCTAGAACGGGAGAACAAAATACAAAGACGTATATCTCTCCAAGAAAGCAAGTCGCTCGCATGATTGAGTTGACGGAAAAAGAAATTACTCCAAATACTAAATTTATCTTTTGGCCTGAAACATCCATCAGTCAGAGTATCGATGAGAAACATCCTGATGCTTCCGGTGAGGTACAATTGGTCAATAAAATGATGCAGAAGTATCCAAATGCTACTTTGGTTACTGGTGCAGATACTTATAAAATTTACGGTGAAACGCCTGAATCAGAAACTGCCCGTCATTCAGAGAGAATTGGTTACTATGATGTATTCAACACAGGCATTCGTTTTCATCAAAAAGATTCTTTGGAATTCTATCATAAATCTCAATTGGTCATTGGTGTAGAAACTATACCATTCCCTGAAATCTTAAAACCTATCATCTTAAACTTCGGAGGAAGTTCTGGAGGATTAGGAAGGCAAGAGGATAGAGATGTATTTAACAATGGAGCTATTAATGTTGGTCCGATTATCTGTTACGAATCTGTTTATGGTGAGTATGTGACTGAATATGTTCAAAATGGTGCTGATTTCTTAACAGTCATTACGAACGATGGTTGGTGGAATGACACTCCTGGACATACTCAACACCTTGCGTTTTCATCACTTAGAGCGATAGAAACTAGAAAAAGTATCGCTCGTTCGGCAAATACAGGTATATCGTGTTTCATTAATCAAAGAGGAGATATTCTTGACCCTATCGCTTATGGCGAAATGGGTGTTGAAAAAGGAAACGTTCATATCAACAAAAAAATGACTATCTATTCTGAATATGGAGATTTTATAGCTCGTATTGCTAGTGTATTGGCGGTAACTATGTTGGTCATTGGTTTTGTAAGAAATAAATCGAATAAATTATAATGGTTTACAACCACTAGAGGAGTCTAATTCTAGTGGTTGTACTTCTTCTAAGTATTTATTATAGGGTGATGAAAACCACAATTTTTAGAGATTATATTGAAAGCCCGATAGGCTTGATCGTTGTTGAAGCGACCTCTAAAGGTGTTTCTTCTATCAGATTCCTTGATGAAAATGAGGAAGTATTGAATGATCTAACAAACCCCCACACAATGGAGGCGATAGAATGGATTGATCAGTACTTTAATGGAGAAAGTAAATTGGGATTTGAGTTTCCATTGGATTTACAAGGAACCACTTTTCAAAAGACAGTTTGGAAAGAGCTTTGTAAAATTAAATACGGTACAGTAGTTTCTTATCTTGATATTTCTGAGCGTATTGGTAATCCAAAAGCAATTCGTGCTGTTGGTGCTGCAAATGGTCAAAATCCTATTGCTTTGGCTATACCCTGCCATAGAGTGATAGGAAGTGATGGATCGCTTACAGGATATGCAGGTGGTATTGGTCGTAAAAAGTGGCTTTTGCAACATGAGGGGCACACTAAATACGGGCATGAACAATTAAGCATGTTTTGATATCAAGGACTCTTTATTAACCGAAAATACTTTTAAAGAAGCCTTTTTTACTATCTCCACAATCTTTTTGCTGGGTTTCTTCTTGATGTCCCACAAATGCTTTATCAATATCAAAGTTATTTACTGTAGGTACCAAGCTTTCATCAAAAACACATACTAAATCTAGTTTTACTCTCGATTTAAAGGCGGCTAGCTCAGCTTTTAAAGCATAAGAAATATTCGTTTCAGCTTCTACTTGCTTGATTTGTTCTTCAAACTGTGAAGAGTTCATTTCTTTGATACTTGGTACATGGCCATAGATCTTATTGTTGAATAAGTTGGCCAATTTGGTCACAAATGCTGCAATAAGAATATTATCTAGTTCCATCAGCATTGCTTCCCTCATTTCTTTTTTACCCCATTCAGAAGTAGGTAGTATTTTCTCTATGATCCCTTGTTCATCTTCTGCATGAATAAGAAGCATAGTATGGGCATTCATATCCCCAATAATATTGGTGGTTAAAACATAAACGTTACCATTGTTCTCTTTACCAAGTAAGGTGTCATTATCTAAAGACTTAACTTCTTGAACATTCCTTATTATGATTTCATCTTTCATTACGGTAGACAAAGACTGGGCAACATTTCCGAGGGCAATGTTAGTTATATCATTAATTAGATAGGTATTCTCTACTGAAAATTGGGATTGAGTCATGACAATCTTTTACTATTTTAAACTGTTGCAAATGTTGGTTTGAATAAGAATTCTGAGATGTCGTTGGCATCTAAAACTAAGCAAACATTACCGTTTCCTAGTATGGTGGCTCCACTTATAAATCTCGCATTTTCAACCGGTTTTCCAAGTGGTTTCTCGATTATTTCTTTTTGTTGTAGTAGTCTATCTACAACAAAACCAATCATTCGATTATCTACTGATACTACCACTATATTAATTTTAGATACTTGATCATCAATTTGATCAAATGATTTGTGGAGAAGATGAGGTTCTAATAACTCTTCGTTGTTGGCACAATCAAAAATATCCTTTAGGAACATCACTGAAATCGTCTCCTCCAAATGTGTGGTTACTAATCCATTTCCCACTTTATGAATGGCCGATTTTTTAACGGAAATTACTGCTTCAGTAAATGATAGAGGTATGGCATATTCTACTTCATTTACTACAAATAACAATGCAGATTTTACGGCCATAGAACTTGGTAAACTCAAACTAAAAGTTGTTCCATGTCCCAATATGGTTTTGGTATTTATCTTACCACCAACAGAATCTACTGCCTTTTTAACCACATCCATTCCAACTCCACGTCCACTTACGGAAGTGACATTATCGACACTAGAAAAGCCTGGTTCGAAGATAAATTTCACGACATCATCATCTGATAATGCGGATAATGCTTCTCTTGATGCTAAGTTCTTTTCTAGGACTTTTTTCCTGATTTTTTTAGCATCTACTCCATTTCCATCATCAATTACTTCGATGATTACATATTCTTTATCTGATGATGCTCTTAGAAGAATATTACCTTCTTCTTTTTTTCCTTTTTTCTTTCTCTCTTCTGGACTTTCAATTCCATGACTCACTGCATTTCTTACCAAATGAATCATAGAATCTGAAATGATCTGAAGTACATTACGATCAATTTCAATTTCTGTTCCTTCAAGTTTCAGGTTTACTTTCTTTCCTTCAAGAGTAGCTACATCACGAACAATTCTATGGAACTTATGAAATAAGGCACCAACTTGTACCAAGCGCACTCCCATTACAGAATATTGTAAATCTGATGTGATTCTATAGAGTCTAGTATACTCATTGGTTGTCCCAAAACTTGCTCCTTGAGCAATTATTCTATCTTTTTCGATAGCTAATTCCCCAACTAAGTTCAGAAGTGTATCTAGTTTACTTACTGGAACTTGAACAAAATCAGAGAAAGTGATTTTTGCCTTTTTGTCTTCACTTTTACTTTCATCATCAAATTCTTCGGCTAAAGGAACACCTATTGGAACAGGTTGTTCTTGCAAGGCTGAAGCTTCTACGGTTTCTTCTTTCATCTCGACTTTAGAGGCTAAAATTGCATCTAATGCCTTGTCTTTTTCTTCTGAAGATTCCCCTCCTTGTGTCGCTTTGTATTCTATTTCACCTTTAAGGTTTCTTAGAATTACTTTCAGTTTTGCTCTTAGTCCTTTGTATGGTACTTTTTTCTCTGCTTTTATGCCATCAATCATCTCTCCAAGCTTATCTATCGCTTTAAAGAGATCATTAAATACCATGGAAGTTAGAACAATTTTTCCTTTACGGATTTCGCTGAAGATATCTTCTAATAGATGACCAATAGCAGCTATATCTTCGAATCCCATCGCTGCAGCATTACCTTTTAGCGTATGAATAATTCTGAAGATAGCTTCTGTGGCTTCTCTATCAGTTATATTTTTTTCGAGCTGAGTAAATAGCCTGTTCAATTCCTCAAAACTGGCTTCCGCTTCAGCAAGAAATATCTGTTTTAGTTCTTCTTGGTTCATCCCTTCCCTAACTTAATCGTCTATTACATTATTTGATTGATTGCATCGGTCAACTGTTCTGGTGTAAAAGGTTTTACCAAGTAGCTATCCAAGCCTAGGTTCATTCCTTCGTCTACAACAGACTGTTGTCCTACAGCACTGATCATAATAATTTTTGATTCCAATTCTTCTTCTTTGAGTGTTTTCAGGATATCCAACCCTAGCATATCTGGAAGAATATTATCAAGGGTAATTAAATCAGGTTCTGTATCAAGTGCTAAATCAATTGCTTCTACTCCATTAGAAGCTTGTCCAATAACTTCGTATCCGGCATTTTCTAGTGCGTCTTTGATTATGGAACGCATATACAATGAGTCGTCTACGATTAAAACTTTTCTTGCCATGATATTAAAATTTAATCATCAAACAGTTTCCTTAAGTTCCCAATACGGGTTTAAGGTCTTCTTTTGTAATGATTTTAAAGATGTCAATTAGAATGATTAAACGTTCTCCAATTTTTATTATTCCATTAATATAGTCTTGTTCTCCTTGCATATCGGCGACCACCGAGGGAGAATAATCTATGTCGTTATCGCTAACTGATAAGGTATTAGGTACATCTTTTACTAGAATTGCCATGTTGTACTCATGGCTTTCTACAACTAATGTATACCCACTTGTTTCACTTATGGTATTACTTAATGCAAACTTATCTTCTAGATCTATTATTGCTAAAATATTACCTCTAATATTCGCCACTCCTTTCACGTAGGAAGGAGTTAAAGGAACTTTTGTAATTCTTGGGGTAATCACGACTTCTTTAATCTGATCGATGTGCAACCCATACTCCTCTTCACCTAATCTAAAAACAATAATATTACTTTTCTTTTCCTGATCGTCCGTATCAATACGGTTCAATTCCACAGGAGAAGCATTTTCCTCTGGTAAAGAAGGTGAAGGCGTTACTCCATTTGGTTCTTCAAGGTTCATAATAGTTGTTTCTGGGTATTAATAGCCAGGAAAGTTGATGATGACAGGTATATCATCAACTTTTCTGGACTTCATTATTTCAATTTAAATTTACTTACACCTGATTTCAGCTGAGCAGCCACTTCGTTCAATTGTTCCGAAGTTTCACCCATTTCTTTTACAGATTCTGACATTTCATCTGCAACACCGGCCACGTTTTTGGTTCCTGCTGCCGTGTCTTCAGATACCACTACAATCTTATCGATGTTTTGTACGACTGAGTCAATAGATGACTTTTGCGTTTCTGTCGCTTCCAATACATCTTTTGATAGGTTAAGTGTTTCTTCAGATGAATCAAGAATTGTTTTAAATACTTCAGAAGCGTCTTTCGTTGCACCGTTTCCGACTTTTACTGCTTCTTCCATTTTGTCTATGGCTTTCGTTGCTAATCCAACGTCTTTTTGAACGTCTTGAATTACCTTCTCAATACCACCGGCTGATTGTCTTGAATCCTCTGCAAGTTTCCTAATCTCTTCGGCTACAACTGCGAAACCTCTACCTGCTTCACCGGCTCTTGCGGCCTCAATTGCTGCGTTTAGGGCGAGTAGATTGGTTTGTGAGGCGATATCAGTAATTACTGTTAGTGCTCTTGAGATCTCTTCTGATCGTTTTGCCAAGACTTCAATTGAATTGGATGTAGACCCTGCCGAGTTTTCTATCGCATTCATGTTTTCTACCAAGTGTTTGACAATCTGCATACCGTTCTGACAAGATTCCATACCAGATTCAGCCGATCGGTTAATGACATGTGCCTTATTCCCTGTATCATCGGCTGCTTTCAAAATCTGATCTACCAACTGAGAAGATTCGTCCGTTCTAGATACCTGTTCCAACATACCAGCGTTAATTCCTTGAATGGCGTCTACCACTGTGGTTGTTGATTTATCCATGATACCGAACTTATCTTTCATGGCCTCTGATGATCCTGCTACCGTATTCGACATTCCTTCAATTTCTAATAGTAGTGTCTGAAGGTTGTCTAGGGCGTCGTTTAGACCATCAGCCATTTGTTTAATATCACCGGCTGATTTACCCACGAATCGTTGTGAAAGATCTCCTTTCGATAAACTCTTCGTTAGTGATTGGAATTCTAAAATTGGTTCAGAAATAGAGCTTAGTAAGTTGTTAAAGGCTTCGGTCAATTCATGCCATGCTCCTTGTGCACCAGCAATCTCTAGTCGTTCATCCAATCGTCCTTGATTACCGGCAATATGTACTACTCGGTTAATCTCGTTAATAAACTTCTTCAGGTTATCTCTTAATGATCGGTTATTATCAATCATACGACCAATATCAGAGTCCATATTGATATTACCAATATCTATCTTCGCATCGAAATTACCTTTAGCTAGCTCATCCAGGAATTCGGATAGTGCTACATATGCTGATTTAAACTCTGTGACGTCTGATGCGTATTTTACTACTTTGAATAAGTTACCGTCATCGTCCATAATTGGGTTATAGGTAGCTTGTAGCCAAACAGGATCTCCTGTTTTACTTACTCTTTGATATTCACCCGCATCGTGTTCACCATTTCTAAGTTTCTCCCAGAACTGTTTGTACTCGAAGCTATTGGCATCTTCGTTACTTACAAACATTCTATGGTGTTTACCTTGTACCTCTTCCAAAGTATAACCTGTTAGAGATAAGAAGTTATCATTGGCTGTAAGAATGTTTCCATTCATATCGAACTCTACCACTCCTTGTGCCTTGAGGATGGCGTTAATCTTACCTCGGTTTTCTGCATTGGCTAAACGTCTTTGTGTTACATCCTCTGCAATTTTTACTACTTTATAGAAGTTACCATCATGGTCTCGTACTGGGTTATAGGTGGCTTGTAACCATACCTCTTTTCCAGATTTAGTATATCGTTTATATACATTTCTATCGAACTCTCCTCTTCCGAGTTTCTCCCAGAACTGCTTGTATTCTTGAGAATCGCCATAGACCTTATCAACAAACATACTATGGTGAGAACCGATTAATTCTTCTCTACTGTATTCCGTATTTCTACTAAAGATATCGTTACAGTCCATGATATTACCAGTCAAATCAAACTCTACACGCATGTAGGAAGCATCAATGGCTGCAATCTTACCACGGTTATCTGCATTTTGAATTCTTCTTTGAGTAATATCCTGTAAGTAAGCGACAATCTTCACGTAGTTTCCATCGTAATCTTGAATTGGATTGTAAGAACCTTCCAGCCAAACTTCTTTGCCTTCTTTGGTCACACGTTTAAAGGAATCTACTACATATTGTCCTTTCTGTAATTTTGCCCACAGCTCTTTATTTTTGAGGGTGGCATCCTGATCTACTGGAACAAGTGTATCGTGAGGAACTCCAAGAAGTTCTCCTTCGTTGTATTCTAAGTTTTCTAAAATTGTGTCGTTGGCAGAAATCACATCGCCATCCATACTTAATTCTAATACACCTGATGATTTCGAGATAGCTTCATCAACACCATCTTTTTCGACTTTATTGTCCATTTGTTCCGTAATATCGAAACGAATACCAATAAACTTAATTGGTTTTCCATCAATATCAAGTACCGGTGCAATGGTTGCATCTACCCAGTAATAACCACCATTTTTCTTCTTGTTACGGTATTGTACTTTAAATACTCTACCTGACTGAATGGTCTCCCAAAGATCTTTAAATACTTCTTTAGGTGTAGATGGATGTCGTACAATGTTGTGAGGTTTACCAATCAACTCATCTACCGTATATCCAGATAAAGAAGCGAATGTTTCGTTGGCAAAAGTAATCGTACCATGCAAATCTGTTTCCGACATTAGAGCGGCAGAGTTAAAGGCATTTACTCTAGACTCTAATTCGTTCTTTAAGGCATCTGCTCTTCTTTGTGTCTCTACCTGATCGGTAATATCAGTTGCATATTTGATTACTTTATATGCTTGATTATTTAAGTCGAATATTGGATTATAGTTTGCTTGTAACCACATGATCGATCCATCTTTTCGAACTCTTCTATAAACACCTTCATCGTTTACACCTTGGTTGAGTTTTTCCCATAGCCTTTCGTATTCTATAGATTTAGCATAGCTTTCTTCTACTAACATTCTATGGTGTTTACCAAGCAATTCGTCTTTAGAGTATTGAGTTGTTTGGATAAATAAATCGTTACAATCTTGAATGTATCCATTTAAATCAAACTCTACTACTGCTTGCACCTCGTTTATTGCTTTGATCTTGGCTCTGTTTTCAGAGTTATTCAATCGACGTTCGGTTACATCTTCCGCAATTTTTACAATCTTGTAGATATTTCCTTCCTGATCTCGAATTGGGTTATAGGTAGCTTGTAACCAAACTTCAGCTCCTCCATTTGCAAAACGTTTGAATACCCCTTTTTCAAAATTACCATTTCTTAATTTTTTCCAGAAGTTTTCATATTCTTGAGAGTTACCGTAACTGTCGCCTACTAACTCTTTATGGTCAATACCTATTAATTGATCTTTTGAGAAGCCTACCACTTCGGCAAACATATCGTTGCATTCGATTATTCTTCTATTTAAATCAAATTCAACTCTCATGTAACTCACGTCAATCGCGGCAATTTTACCTCTGTTGTCTGCATTCGCTAAACGTCTTTCGGTTACATCCTCACAGATTTTTACTACTTTATAAACATTGCCCTCTGCATCTTTAATAGGATTGTATGTTGCCTGTAGCCAGATTTCTTTTCCTCCTGCTACTTTACGTTTGTAGATGTTTTTATCAAATTGACCTTTTCGTAACTTATCCCAGAAATCGGCGTACTCTTTTGATTTACCGTAAGTTTCATCTACCAAATTAATATGATCGAGACCAATCAATTCATCTTTAGAGAAACCAACTCCTTCTGCGAACAAATCATTACAATCAAGAATATGACGTTCTAAATCAAATTCTACTCTCATGTAACTATTATCGATAGCCGCAATCTTACCACGGTTATCTGCATTATTGGTTCTTCTTTCAGTAACATCCTCACAGATTTTTACAATCTTGTACACATTACCTTCAGCATCTTTGATTGGGTTATAAGTGGCTTGTAACCAAATTTCTCTTCCGCCTGCTACTTTACGCTTGTAGACGTTTTTATCAAATTCGCCTCTTCTTAATTTGTTCCAGAAATCGGCATAATCCTTTGATTTACCATATTCTTCATCAACTAAATTAATATGGTCTAAACCAATTAATTCTTCTTTTGTGAAACCAACACCTTCTGCAAAAAGATCATTACAATCGAGAATATGACGTTCCAGATCAAATTCTACTCTCATGTAACTATTATCGATAGCGGCAATCTTACCTCGGTTATCGGCGTTATTGGTTCTTCTTTCAGTAACATCCTCACAGATTTTCACCACTTTATAGACATTTCCATCGGCATCTTTAATTGGGTTATAAGTAGCTTGCAACCAAATTTCCTTACCGCCTGCTATCTTACGTTTATAGACGTTCTTATCAAATTGTCCTTTCCTTAGATTATTCCAGAAATCGGCATATTCTTTTGATTTGCCGTATTCTTCATCAACTAAGTTGATATGATCAAGTCCAATAAGTTCATCTTTAGAGAAGCCTACCCCTTCTGCAAAAAGATCGTTACAATCTAGAATATGACGTTCTAAATCAAATTCTACTCTCATATAACTGTTATCGATAGCCGCAATCTTACCACGGTTATCTGCGTTAGTCAATCTTCTTGCAGTTACATCTTCAGCAATTTTCACAATCTTGTAAATATTACCATCATGATCTCTTACTGGTGAATAAGTTGCTTGTAAAAATACTTCTTTACCACCAGCTACTACTCTTTTGTAAACGTTTTTATCGGATTCACCTCTTCCTAGCTTTGCCCAGAAATCTTCATACTCTTTAGAATTTCCGTAGCTTTCTTCAACAAGCATTTTATGAGAAGCCCCTATTAATTGCTCTTTAGGATAACCGGTACCCTCAGCAAAGAGATCGTTACAATCGAGAATGGTTTTATCTAAATCAAACTCTACTCTCATGTATGATTCATCAATCGCTGCGATTTTACCGCGATTATCTGAATTGGCTAAACGACGAGCGGTTACATCTTGAAGGTAAGCGATGATCTTTGTGTTATTGCCATCGAAATCTTTAATTACATTATAAGTACCTTCCAACCATTTTGTTCTTCCTTGAGCATCTAATCTTTTAAAGGTATTTTTATAAAACTCACCTCTTTTTAAACTTTTCTTTCTGTCTTTCTCAATACCTAGGTGTTCAGGTTCATTCGGTACTAATGAGGAATGTTGTTTACCTATGATATCTTCAACACTTGAATAACCTAAGATTTTAGAAATATGATCGTTGGCCTCAATAATGTTTTCATCTAGATCTAAGGTTAGCACGCCAGTTGATTCAGAAATTACTTCCTGAACAGCTTGCATTTCATTTTCCTGATCAATTTGTTTGGTTACATCGAAACGTACCCCAATATATTTTACAGGTTTTCCATTATTATCAAGCACTGGAGCAATGGTAGCTTGTACCCAATAGTGAGATCCATCTTTGGCCAAATTTCTATACGTCCCTTGGAAAATCTGTCCATTCTGAACTTTATCCCATAATTCTTTAAATAGTGATTTTGGATTTGCAGGGTGACGAACAATGGAGTGTGGTTTACCTATTAATTCTTCTGGAGTATAACCTGATAATTTTGCAAAGGTCTCATTAGCAAAAGTGATGGTACCATATAAATCAGTTTCTGATACCAAAGCTGCAGTATTAAAAATATTTACTCTTGAATCCAATTCGGATTGAATGTTGGCAAACTCTTTTTCCTTAGACATCACCTCAGTAACATCCATACCTAACATCAGGTAGCGTATGATACGTTTTTCATCGTCTAAGATTGGAGAGATAGTCACCTCCAACCATACAGGGTCACCCTCTTTTGTTACATTATTGAGCGTACCTGTATAGGTTTCTCCTTTACCAAGAATAGATAAAACACTTTCTGCAAAATTCTGTGGTGTATCTGGTGACAGTAATTTTGATAATGGTTCATTTAAAAGCTCCTTGGAAGAGTATCCAAAAGTACTTGCAAAATGATTATTACAGGAAACGATTGTGCCATCGGGGGCTGTTTCTGCAAGTAAAGCAGCTTTATCAAATGCTTTTAATTTTGCTTTAAGTTGATGTATTTCTTTTTGTAATTCTGCAGCTCCTTCAAAGAATTTCTTAGGACGTCCGTTACCTGCAGAGGCATCGTCTTTACTTAATAGACGATCTTTCTTGATGTTATCTCCAAGTGCCATTATTTAGATAGTTATTGGGTATTTTGATGTAACATGATTGGATCTGAGCAATGGGTTATTTAGGATCCGTTACAGAATTAAATACAATAGTTAAACTTTAATTTAATTATCTGGATGATAAGGACATTTTTTATTTTCCAGCTAACAATGTCATCATCTCTGAAATAGTAATAAGAGTTAGTAGACTACTAACCAAGATTTCATTTACTTAATTAATTTACGATTTTTTTAAAACAATATTACTATGCAATTAGTTATGCTAGGAATATTTATACACTTTCATAAAATTTTCTAGAAACATTAAATTGAGAAAATCATTTCTCTCAAAATAAAGCAATTATGCCTTTACAAGAGAGATAAATTCTCTTGCTACTCTCATGTATTGTATGGCTCCTGTAGATAAAGGAGCATACTCAAATATAGATTGTCCAAAAGAAGGAGCCTCTACTAATTTCACATCAATTCCTATATTGTTATTCAACACTCTAATACCAAAATTCTCTTTGATATGATTTAAGATTTCCATGGTGATGGATCTTCTTGTATCGAACATCACAGGTAAAATACCAAGAATAGTTAAGCTATTATTTAGGTTTTCTTTTATCTGAAAAACAGTTTCCAGGATTTGAGAAAGACCTTGCATACTTAATACCTCCATTTGCAAGGGGACCAATATATGATCTGATGCTGTTAAGGCATTAATACTTAAAATAGATAAAGCAGGAGCACAATCTATAAGTATATAGTCGTATTTTTTTCTCGCCTTATCTACTGCATTTCTTAAAATGAACTCTCTTCCCTCTGCATTGACTAACGATAATTCGGCATCGGCAAGAGACACATCAGAAGGTGCTACAAATATCCCTTCTCTTTCTACTGCGATATCTTTTAACTTCTCACCTTCTGTCAGTACATGAGACATTGATTTGGTGTATTTGTCTTGTACCCCAAAATGAAAAGTCATGTTTCCTTGGGCATCCATATCAATTACCAAAACCTTGTGACCAAGTTTTCCCAATGCCACCCCTAAATTAGTTGTGGTTGTGGTCTTACCTGTTCCTCCTTTTTGGTTTACTATTGATATTACTTTTGCTGTATCTGACATAATTACACAAATCTGTTATAAGTTTCTAGACATGAATATATCAAATATCATTCTAATGTGGATGATATGTGACGTAATTCTAATGTGTATATCAAATAATTTTATTGAAACGAAAAAGCCACTTACCTCAAAAAGAAGTAAGTGGCTGAATATATTTATCACTAAGTGATTAGATTAGACAATCACCTGTCATTTCTTCTGGCTGATCAACACCTACAATTTTAAGAACTGTTGGAGCGATATCACCTAACTTACCGTCTTTGATTTCACCGTCAAAATCTGGATCAACGAAGATACAAGGAACAAGGTTAGTTGTGTGAGCAGTGTTTGGAGAACCGTCAGGGTTCTTCATCACGTCTGAGTTACCGTGGTCAGCAATTACGATTGAAGAATAACCGTTATCTAAACCAGCTTCAACTACAGCTTTAGCACACTCGTCTACAGCTTCACATGCTGCTACTGCTGCTTCGAATACACCTGTATGACCTACCATATCAGCGTTAGCGAAGTTCAAGCAAACAAAATCAGCATCTCCTTTTTGTAATTCAGGAACAATTTTATCGCGGATATCACGAGCAGACATCTCCGGTTGTAAATCGTAAGTAGCTACTTTTGGAGATGGAGCCAACAAACGAGTTTCACCTTCGAATTCTTTTTCACGTCCACCTGAGAAGAAGAATGTTACGTGAGGATACTTTTCAGTTTCCGCAATTCTGATTTGCTTCTTACCTGCAGCCTCTAATACTTCACCTAAAGTTTGCGTCAAGTTATCTTTATGGAACAATACCTTCACTCCTTCGAATGTCTCATCGTACATTGTCATTGTAAGGTAGTTGATGTTCAATTTAGTCATACCGCCTTCTGGAATATCTCTTTGCGATAATGCTTGAGAGATTTCACGACCACGGTCAGTACGGAAGTTGAAGCAAAGTACTACATCACCTTCTTCGATTTTAGCTACAGGCTCACCATCAACAGTGTTTACCAATGGCTTGATAAATTCGTCAGTGATCCCTTCGTCGTATGACGCTTGGATAGCAGCATCGATATTATCTACTTTAGTTCCTTCAGCATTTACCATTACGTTATAAGCTAAAGCAACTCTTTCCCAACGGTTATCACGGTCCATTGCATAGTAACGACCTACTACTGAAGCAATTTGACCTGTAGTTTTAGACATGTGGTCCTCAACATCAGCGATAAAACCTTTACCAGACATTGGGTCACAGTCACGACCGTCAGTAAATGCGTGAACAAATACTTGATCTTTAGAAAGACCAGCAGTATTTGCTGCAGATAAAAGTCCTTTTAAGTGATTGACATGAGAGTGAACACCCCCGTCTGAAACCAATCCCATAAAGTGAACTTTTTTATTATTGTCTTGCGCATATTGGAATGCGTCTTTTAATTCTTGGATATCAGCAATAGAACCGTCAGCAACGGCATTGTTAATACGAACAAGCATTTGATAAACAACACGACCAGCACCTAAGTTCATGTGTCCCACTTCTGAGTTACCCATTTGACCTTCAGGAAGACCAACAGCAAGACCAGAAGCTTCTAATTTACTGTGCTTGTATTTTGTATATAATGAGTCGATGAAAGGAGTATTTGCCTGCTCAATTGCAGAAACTTTTGGATCAGGACCGATTCCCCAACCATCAAGGATCATTAAGATTGTTTTCTTGTTCATTTTGATAATTTTTTCCGATTAAATATTCAGTAATAACGAATGCGCAAATATACATCAACTATGTAATCTTATAAATGATATTCATCACACTAAATACCTTTTAAAAAGAATATTAGTAATGAAATAACTATGATTAAATCAATTCTTTTAAATGAAAACAATTAACACATTCAAACAGTTATAATATCTATAAAACAATCTTTAAATAATACAATTTAATTCGGCTTATTTTTCTTAAATTGTAAAAAATGAACCGAACCTTCTATCTACTTAACCCCTAGTCAAATGAAAAAGCTTATCTCTATTACTCAGGTCCTTATAATTACAACTTGCTTCTCCTTTATTTCGTGTGAAAATGCTGAGTTAGCGAATACTGCAAATGCAGTAGCCGGAAATTATCAAATAACTAATATTTCAGCGAAAACCAATCAAGGACAAGCCACTGTTCAACACAATCCAGAATTTGATAAAATTATTATCTCGGCTACAGATGAAAGAACTGTAAAAATTGATGTGATTGTAACTACGGCAAAAGTTTCGATTGGTACTTCAAACGCTAATTTATTACAAACTATATATCATGATGTAAGCGTTGAGGGTAACAATGAAAACAATACGTTCACTTTGACCAAAACAATCAACATGGATAATAACGCTACCCTTGTAGGTCATGTTAATAGCAACAGCGAATTAATGCTTGAGTATAAAATATCTGGAACTGAATTATTTTCTATAACAGCATATAGACCCTAAATAATTATTTATTTAAAAAAATAATAGCATAGATTTTGTTTAACAACATTTAATAATTGTCTTTACAGTAATCTCATATTGAATGAGGTTACTTTTTATTTTTTTAATCTAATTTTGACTTCACTATGAAATTAAAAGTATTGTTTGTCTCGATTCTATCGTCATTAATGTTTTTCTCTTGTTCAGACGATGTAATCAATGACTTAGTTGATTCTGTCATCAGTTTTGGTGATGCAAAAGCAACGGTAGACGGAACTGAAAAAGATTTTAGTAACTATGCTGGCTATAGAATTAGTGGTAATTCAACAGCTCTTTATTTTGCAGATTTTGAATTTAAAGTAACTGAACTTGATGTTAAAGGGCATGCTATTTTAGGATTCATGCACACTGACCTTTTTGATACATCAGAAGGAGTTGAAATCAATCTTTCTAATGCTCCAGGAATTGCTACAGACCCAATTAAAGGTTTAGGTGGCGCTTTATATCTTACTAATGTTTCTGCTCAAGATTTATATGATTTGGTTGTTGAGTATAACAAGAATCAAAATATACAGGCGGTTATTCAGCTTGCTGGACAAAAAGATGTAGTAGTACAAAGAGCTACTGTAGTTGATATTGTTACTAATCTAGATATTGCTGGTAATATCACATTCAAATTCTCAAAAATTGCTGATGATAAAGCTTCAGGAACATTTAGTTTCAAAGCATACAGCGATGATGGTAACGTTGAAGTAACTAACGGTACTTTCACAGATACACCAATGGATACTTTCGATTTCAGCAACTAGTCAAAAGATATCTTACACATAAAGAGCTTATTACACCCGATAAGCTCTTTTTTTTATACCCTATTTTTAGTAAATTATGGTAAGCCCCAATACTAACCCTTACCATTATGTACTTACTCATCTTCCTTTCTATTATCCTTTCCCCAATTTTATCAAACAGTAGCTCTGAAAAAAGAATTGCTGAATCAAAAGTGGTTTTTGAAGTCATCAATCATCAAGCAGAAAATATGGATGACATTCCTTTGGAGATTTATCAAAAAGATCAACTAATTGCAAAGTTTTACACTAAAAAACTTACAGCCATTTCTCTGCCTGTAGAAGACTATCAATTCAAAGTATTTTACTGTGATGATACGTATACTATCAATACTACCCTCCATAAAAGTCGACATCATTTAGTGTTCGTTTTGGATGAAAAACCTTGCAATGAACCATTACTTTTACTGAAATAAACCGTTGCCTCATATTTATTAGCTTAAATTTATTGTGTACTCCCTCATATCGTTTAATTTCGCATTCTAAACGCTTATTTCAAGAGAGTCTTTTCTCTCTACAAGAAACTAAGTGATGTACAACTGAAGATATAAGATTTAAATAACAGGATGGGAACGCAAACAGAATCGAAGTTGACGTTATCTAATCGTTTTGATAACATTACTGAATCTGCCACTTTAGTGATGGCTGTAAAAGCAAGAGAATTACAAGCTAAAGGGGTGAATGTAATTAAGTTGAACTTAGGTGAGCCTGATTTTCCAACGCCACAATACATTCAAGATGCTGCGAAGGAAGCAATCGACGAAGGAAAATATTTTTCTTACCCACCTGTTCCAGGCTACCCAGAATTAAGACAAGCCATTGCTGATAAGCTAGATAGAGAAAATAACTTATCTTACAAAGCAGAAAATATTGTTGTTTCTGCTGGTGCCAAGCACTCTGTAGCCAACGTAATGTTGAGTATCTTAAACCCAGGTGATGAAGTGATTGTATTCTCTCCTTATTGGGTATCCTACACTGATCAGATTCACTTAGCTGGCGGTACTCCAGTTATCCTTTCAGGTAGTATCGAAAATGACTTTAAAGTTACTCCAGAAGAATTACGTGCTGCAATCACTCCTAATACAAAAGCTATTTTATTCTCTTCTCCTTGTAACCCTACAGGCACTGTATTTACAAAAGAGGAATTAAGAGGTATTGCTGATGAGGTAGTAAAACACGATAACATTTACATCGTTTCTGATGAAATTTACGAATACATCAATTTTGGAGGCAAACACTTTAGCATTGCACAATTTGATGATGTAAAGGACAGAACAGTCGTTGTGAATGGTTTTTCTAAAGGTTTTGCTATGACGGGATGGAGAATCGGTTATGTAGCCGCTCCACTTCACTTGGCTAAAGCTTGTACTAAAATCCAAGGTCAGGTCACTTCTGGTATCAATACAATTACCCAAAGAGCATGTATTGCTGCTCTAAAAGGTGATAGTGCTTCAGTTATTGAAGAAATGCGTACTGCTTACTTGAGAAGAAGAGACCTTCTTAAATCGATGCTTGACGAAATCGAAGGTGTAAAAACAAATCTTCCACAAGGTGCATTCTACATCTTCCCAGATTTCAGTGCTTTCTTTGGTAAGTCATTCAATGGTGAGGTAATCAAAGACTCTTCTGATTTATGTATGTTCTTCTTAAACGAAGCACACGTATCTACAGTAGCAGGTGCAGCGTTTGGAGCACCAAACTGCATCCGTATTTCCTATGCTGCTTCTGATGAAGAATTAGTTCAAGCAGTAAAACAAATCAAAGAAGCTCTTAATAAGTTATCATAAATTCAACGTCAGTTTAATGTATTCGTACATTAAACTGACTTTTTTCTTTTGAATAGATCAAATAATAAACCCATGAGTATAAGAGAAGCGTTAGACAAATTTAATGGCCTCAAAGCATTAGTCATTGGCGATGTGATGATAGACTCCTATGTATGGGGGAATGTCGACAGAATCAGTCCTGAAGCTCCTGTACCAATCGTTAACGTGAAAGATAGAGAATCCAGAATGGGAGGAGCTGCCAACGTAGCAAAGAACCTTCATTACTTGGGTGCTGAACCTATCTTATGCTCTGTAGTTGGTAATGATGGTAGTGCCGATACTTTTATGAATCTTTGCGATTCCCTTAATATCTCAAAAGAGGGAATTATACGTTCTGAAAGTCGTATTACTACGATAAAACACCGTGTGATTGCAAGTGCACAACATGTACTAAGAATCGACCACGAAGACGATGCTCCTTTAAACGCTAAAGATACCGATCTTCTATTTGACAACATCAAGAAATTAGCTGAAGATGCTGATGTGATTATTTTTGAGGATTATGATAAAGGGGTAATTACTCCCGAATTAATCTCTAAAGTCATTCAGTTAGCGAAAGAAAAAAATATTCCTACCACTGTCGATCCAAAGAAAAGAAACTTCTTATGTTATGAAGGTGTTACTCTTTTCAAGCCTAATCTTAAAGAAATGAGAGAAGGTTTAAAATTCGATTTTGATGGGGGTGTGATTGATGAGGTGAAAGCCGCTACCAAAGAATTAAAGTCAAAAATGGATAACGACCATACTATGGTGACTTTATCCGAACATGGGGTATATATTTCAAACCATCAATCTGATGTTCATATACCGGCTCATAAGAGAGAAATAGCCGATGTTTCTGGTGCAGGCGATACCGTAATCAGTATTGCTTCTTTGGCATTAGCAGTCGGTTTACCAATGGATCAAGTGGCTGGATTGGCTAATCTTGGTGGTGGATTGGTATGTGAATCGGTAGGTGTGGTACCTATCAATAAAGAAGCGTTGTTGGAAGAGGCGGAAAGAAAACTTTAATATGATTTCTAAAGAAGAAAAAAAGAAAGCATTTAAAACCACATGGTTGAGCATCATCGGGAATATATTCCTAACTTCAGTAAAGGGAACTGTGGGTATCATAGGAAATTCACAAGCCATGATTGCCGATGCCATCGAATCTTGTGCAGATATTATTTCTTCTTTTGTCGTTTTAGCTGGATTAAACTTTTCTACCAAGGCCCCGGACGAAAACCATCCGTACGGTCATGGTAAATTTGAGCCTATTGCAACATTTATCACTATAGGTTTTCTGGTTACTTCGGCTTTAATCATTGCCGAACAAAGTATCACTCGCATCATAGAAGGTACAACAGAGTCCCCTTCCCAATATACTTTGATTGTTTTGGGTGTGATCATCCTTATCAAATACGGTTTATACAAATTTGTAAAGAAAAGAGGCAAAGTCCTCAACTCTTCTTCATTGGAAGCAGATGCTGGACACCATCGAAGTGATGCAATGATTTCACTTTCTGCTTTTATTGGCATAGCTATCTCTATTTTTGGAGGCGAAGGTTATGAAACAGCTGATTCTTGGGCCGCACTTTTTGCTGTCTTAATCATACTTTTTAATAGTTATTTATTGTTTCGTCCTGCTTTTGGAGAAATTATGGACGAAAATCTGTACGATGATTTTATCGATAAGGTAAAGCAAGAATCTCAAAAGATTGAAGGAGTTATTGCTCCGGAAAAATGCTTTATCAGAAAAATGGGTTTTAAATTTTACATAGATCTTCATATTATTGTCGACGGCGAAATCTCGGTAAGAGAAGGTCATGACATTGCCCATAACGTAAAAGATTCTCTTAAAGCCGACTTCAACGAAATAGCAGATGTGTTGATTCATGTAGAACCCACATCAAAAACATAAAATAAGCAACTCTATCATAGAACTATGGGGTTAAAATCTTTTTTAAGTAAGCCATTTGCTGCTTACGTTGTCAAGAAACAATCCGAGTGGGTACAAAACCCTTCTCGAGCTCAGGATAAGGTATTCAATAACCTTATTGAAGTGGGCAAAACTACTGCTTTTGGCAAAGACCATCATTTCGCAGATATCAAAAACTACGAGGACTTTAAAAAGCATGTCCCTATTGTCGATTATGAGCAACTTCGTCCATACGTCGATAGAATTATAAAAGGTGAAAGTGATATTCTTTGGAGAGGAAAACCCGCTTATTTTGCAAAAACCTCTGGTACGACTTCAGGAGCAAAATATATCCCTTTAACAAAGGATTCTATCCCTAACCATATCAACTCGGCTAGAAATGCCATGTTGAATTATGTGCATGAAACGGGTAATTCTAAATTTCTAGATAGAAAATTGATATTCCTTTCAGGATCACCTATTCTAGATACTTCCGGAGAAATCCTAACAGGACGTTTGTCTGGCATAGTGAATCACCATGTTCCTGGATATTTAAGAAGAAATCAAATGCCTAGTTATGATACCAATTGCATCGAAGATTGGGAGATCAAACTAGAACATATTATAGATGAAACTCTCGCTCAAGATATGTCATTAATCTCAGGTATCCCACCTTGGGTACAGATGTATTTCGACAGAATTCAGGAAAGAACGGGAAAAAGTATCAAAGAGGTATTCCCGAATTTTGAGATGTTTATTTACGGAGGAGTAAACTTTGAGCCTTACCGCAAAAAGTTATACGACTCTATTGGAAAAGATATTCCTTCTATCGAATTATTCCCTGCCTCTGAAGGATTCTTCGCTTTCCAAGATTCTCAAGAAGAAGAAGGTCTTTTATTACAATTGGATTCTGGTATTTTCTATGAGTTTATCCCATCAGACGAATATTTTGATGATAACCCAACGAGATTAAGAATCGAAGATGTAGAAGTGGGTAAAAACTATGCTTTGATTATTAACTCGAATGCAGGTTTATGGGGATATTCTATTGGAGATACTGTTAAGTTCGTTTCTAAGGACCCTTACCGTTTGATCGTATCGGGAAGAATCAAACACTATATCTCTGCCTTTGGCGAGCACGTGATTGGAGAAGAAGTGGAAAAAGCCATGAAACATGCTTTGGAACAATTCCCGGAAGTTAAAATCACAGAGTTCTCAGTAGCACCTCAAGTAACTCCAACTGAGGGACTACCATATCACGAGTGGTTGATCTCCTATGAAAGTGAACCTAATAACCCCGAAGAGTTTGCACTTTCTATAGATAACAAACTCAGAGAATTGAACACTTATTACGATGATTTGATAACAGGAAGCATTTGCAGAACACTTGTGGTTACTCCTTTACAAAGAGATGCTTTCCAACAATATATGAAATCGATTGGTAAACTTGGAGGACAAAATAAGGTGCCTAGATTATCAAATGATCGAAAAATTGCTGATTTAATCAGTGAATGGAAAAAATAAATTTTGAATCCTTCTAATTATACGATTTGTGTTGTATAATTGGAAGGACTTTTTATTTGATTTAATAGCAACAAATACAAACTAACTAATTGATTAAAAAAAATCATTTCTCTTTAATCATTTATAATTATTTTTTGTAATTTGAATATGCATTCGGAAAAATAGCATATTTCAAATGCTAACTACTGAATCAAGGCAGTACACTCAAAACCTGACATGAGCAAAAAGATAAAAACGATATTACTTGTTGATGACAACGACACAGATAACTTTATCAATAGCAGAATTATTGAGTTAACAGAATTTGCTGAAGAAATCATCATCAAAAATTCTGGTAAGAAAGCATTAGAATTTCTTCAAGAAAGACTTGATCAAAATGAGACTCTCCCTAGTTTAATCTTATTGGATATCAATATGCCAATTGTTGATGGATTTGTATTCCTATATGAATTTGAAAACTTCGCCGACGAGCTGAAAAATAAATGTAAGATAGCTATTCTTTCTAGTTCAGATAACGAATCTGATATCGAGAGAATCGTCAATAACGAATATGTGATCAAGTTTATCACCAAACCTCTCACAGAAGAGTCTCTTCTTGAAGTGGGTGATCTATTACCTTAAAGTACATTATTAAGAAATCAATATGGGTTAATTAGGATATAACGTTTTAATTATACCCTTTTTTAAAAAGGCGATCTTAAACCAATAAGATCGCCTTTTATTTTTCTAATTAGGAATCGCTAAAAATATGGTGATATCATCTCTTTGCTGATAATTATCAGACATCTCTTTTCTTAGATAAGTATCCAATTCTTTTATACAGTCCTTGGTATATTTTAAATAATACCTTTGGAGCATTTCTCTAAACTTGAGGGTGCCAATTTTACCATTGATACCATTCTGGTCTACAAATCCATCAGAATATAAACAGATCATTGTATCCGGTTGAATTTTTAATTTGGTTACTTCGAATCTCCTTTTGCGTTGGAAAGCTCCTCCAATTGATCTATTGGTGGATTTTAATGGGGTAATACCATTTTCGTCTACGATTAAGCCTTTTCCTTTCGCTCCAGCAAATGACAAATTATATTCCTGATCCACATAGGCTACAGAAATATCCATACCGTCCCTATTACCATGTATATCACTTTGTCTTAGCTTATCAAAGAAATAACCATCCAACTGTTCCAATAAAATGGCAGGAGACTCAGGAAGCTCTTCTAGACGATCTAATGCCTCTAACCCTACCATGGATAACAAAGCTCCGGGTACACCATGACCTGTACAGTCGCCCACAACCATCAAGGTTTTATTTCCATATTGTCTAGCAAAGTAGAAATCGCCAGATACGTGGTCCTTGGGTTTATACAATACACTTGCTTCAGAAAAAATCTTATCCAGCTCATTTTGCCTGGTCAATAACGCTACCTGAATAGTTTCCGCATAACGAATTGAATCCGTCACCTGATCCATGGATTTTGTAAGCTCCATATGATGTTGCTCTATAGCATCTCTTTGAGATTCTATTTCTTCCTTCTGAGCATTCATCTCTTCGTTGGTTTGAGACAACTCTTCACCGAATTGAATTAATTCATCTGAATTTTGTTTTAGCTTATTCTGAAATGAAGTAGTCTGAATATCGATTGATTTGATATCGTTACTTATGTTCAGTAAAATTCCTAAATCAAATAACCAATTGATAAATAATAAGTGATGATGCTTTAAAGGTACTTCCAATAAAGGACCTCCATGAATTAACTCAATAACAAATAACGAAGAAATGAGTGTTACAGAATAAATTAAAATCAGTCTCCCTTTTTCTTTACCTAGAAACCAATAGGAGGTAATTAAAGTTGTAGCAATCCAAGCTATAGCATGCGATTGCATCCCCCCAGAAATTAGCGAAAATACTAATAATGCGGTAATTAGTATAACTATATAAGCCGTACATAGCTTTTCCCACTTTACTTTTCCTTTCAGAAAATAAATAACTCCTAGAAAAGGAATTCCTGTAAATACCACAAAGGCTCCTAATTGATAATCAAGGATAAAAAATTCTACAAATGAGAAAAAGACAACAAAAGCTAAACTGAATTTCACTTTTCGCCAAAAACTCATCTCTTTGTCCATCTCTATTTTAGTTGCATAAAGTAGATGATGTCCGCCTAAAGGTGCAGTCATAAAAATTTAAAAAATAGGTCAATAAATTATAGCAATAACAACGTATTATTTAGTTGTAGTAAAAAGTTATTTAGTTGTTATTAGTCGCTGATCGATGATAGTTGAATAACAAAAACGTTGACAAAAATTTACATTTCGTTAAATTGTTATTTACAATTTAGTTAATAAAAGTTATTAAAGTAACGCTGTTTCATTATGTTGTTTTAACACTTAATCGAACAAGTAAAAAGTATTACAAAAGTTAGACTATAAAAAAAGGTGCTTAATTAAGCACCTTTCAATTTTATTTTAAACCGTAGGTATTACGGACCATTTTCTCTGCTACTTTATCAGGTAAAAATCTTTTTGCAAAGGCCAACAATCCTGCATTACCTCCTGACACATAAATTGGAGAAGGTGCTTTCTTCAATATCACATTCATGACTGTATTTGAAATTACGGTAGCTGACTCTGCTTTCGACATACTCGATTTTACACTTTGTCGAATATTATCTGCATATGGGAAGTACTCAGACTCCTCAGAACAGTTAAAGTCGGGAACAATATTCGATGCAATATGATTAGGCTCAACTAATGCAACGTGAACATTAAACTCCTTCATTTCGCTTCTCAACGATTGTGTATATCCGGATAGGGCAAACTTCGTTGCACAGTAACTTGAATAATAAGGAGCAGCAAATCGACCGTTTAATGAACCGATATTTACAATGGTACCCGCTCTTCTTTCTCTCATTTGTGGCAAAATCTTCTTTGTCAATTGAATTAAACCAAAGAAATTCACCTCAAATAAAAATCTTAATTTTTCAAGACTGGTTTCCTCTACAGGACCAATTTGCGACTGGCCTGCATTGTTTACCAAAACATCTATTCTTTGATCTTTAATTTCGTTCCAGCATGCATCAATACTTTCTGGAGAGGCAATATCTAAAGCTACATACTGAACTCCCTCCAACTTGTCTTTTATAGTATCTGGGTTTCTAGATGTACCTATAACTTTGTATCCTTTCTCTAAAGCTGACTTTGCAATGGACTTCCCAATTCCGGAAGATGCACCTGTAATAAAGATCGTTTGTTTCATGATAAAATTTTGATTTAGTGCGAATTTATAGAATTCAGTCAAATGAAGTAGTAAATCCATCAAATTTTAAAACAAAATATTAGTCATTTTAGTAATATGTGTTGATCTTTATTCTAATTAAGAATACGCATCACATCCGTTCGACTTATTATTTAAATCATACATAACCGATCACATGAAAAACTTTGAATTGTGGAACCCAACACGTTTGGTATTTGGAGAAAATCAATTAGAAAACGTACACAAGCACATTCCTGCAGGTGTTAAGAATATTTTATTAGTATTTGGTGGAGGTAGCATTAAGAAAAATGGTGTACACGAAACCGTTACTGCTGCATTAAAAGACTACAACGTCGTTGACTTTGGTGGTATTGAGCCTAACCCTCGCTACGAAACAATTATGAAGGCTAGAGAAGTGGCATTAAAAGAAAATGTAGACTTTATTTTAGCTGTTGGTGGTGGATCTGTTATCGATGCTTGTAAGTTTTTATGTGTAGCTACTCCATATACGGATGGTGACCCTTGGGACATTATCACAAAGCGTTTGGGTAAAGTAGTGACAGAGGCGATTCCTTTTGGTACAGTGCTTACATTACCAGCCACTGGATCTGAAATGAACTCTGGTTCTGTAGTTACTAGAGAATCATCAAAAGAAAAATTAGCTTTTGGAGGTCCATTGTGTTTCCCTAAATTCTCTGTTTTAGATCCTAGAGTTGTTGCTTCACTTCCTGAGCGTCAAATTGTGAATGGTATTACAGATGCTTTCACACACGTGTTAGAACAATACCTTACTTACCCTGCTGATGCTCCATTACAGGATCGTTTTGCTGAAGGTATTCTTCAAACTTTAGTAGAAATTGGACCTAAAGTGATTCACAATCCATCGGACAGTACGGTAGCAGGTAACTTTATGTTCTGCTGTACTATGGCGTTGAATGGTTTGATTCAACAAGGTGTGCCTACCGATTGGGCTACTCACATGATTGGTCACGAGTTAACGGCATTGTTTGAAATAGACCATGCACGTACTTTGGCGATTATTGGCCCTAACTTATACCGAGTGATGTTCAACAATAAAAAAGAGAAGTTGGCACAGTACGGCGAAAGAGTTTGGGGAATTACAGAGGGAAGCTTAGAAGAAAAAGCACAGAAAACGATAGAAAGAACTGTTGAGTTCTTCCATTCTATGGGCATCAAAACTAAGATCTCTGATTATACTGAAGATTACTCTGAAGTTGCCAAAACCATTACTTCACGCTTTGAAGAAAGAAAGTGGATGGGTCTTGGAGAAAGAGGTGATGTGACCTTAGAAAAAGTAGAAGAAATTGTAGAAATGAGTCTTTAGTGCTCGAATCTTCATCTATAAAAAAGAGCTTGTGATAGTATTATCGCAAGCTCTTACTTTTTATTCTAATCCCTTTTTTCTGGATTCTGTAAACAACTTTTGATAGTTGTTCTTTTTATAAAAACGTCTTTTCGTCTAAAACTACCAATGTTAGTATAGTTTCTATGAAGTTCATTTTTTTCTTTTCAATCTGAATGCTATGATGTGTTCTTTTACATCAGGGATTCTGATGATAAATCCAATCCCTACTACCACAGCATAAATTATCCATGTTTTTTCCAAAAGAGCCACATGTAGTAAACTTAAGATAACAGCTACATAGGCATACTTCTGAAGTTTCTTCCACTTCTTTTTTAAACGTTTCATCGATTTTCTATTCGATGTTAACAACAGTGGAATTAATGTTAATACAGCAATGAAACCAGCTACATAATTTACTTGAGTAAAGGTTTCCATAAATCCTTCCATCCATATAAAAATGATAAAGTGAAGGATACTCCAAACGGCAGCAGCAATACCCATTGCTTGACGTACAAAAAGATTATTTACCCCAAACAAGATAAAGAACGGAGTACATGTTAAAACAGCAGTTAACCATCGGATAGCAAATTCACCAGTAACGTGATACAACATATCCAATGTGGTTCGATCTCCTTTACCCATGCTTTCTACTAGCGATAGAGTAAAGCCATCGCTCCAATCCACTTGTATCATTTTCGTTAAAACGATAAGAGGTAATGCAGTAAGGATTGTCACGATAATCCAGCCGTAGTTTCGTTTAATGAATGCCATTCTTTTTTGTTTGTTAGGTATATGAAAGTTTAATCTTCTTTATTTTCTTCTTGATGATGTACTTCTGATGATCTCATTTTAAAGTCCTTCATGAACTTCTCTCTGTGCATCATGGCTCTTCTATTTTTAAATGGTGGTCGACCACCTCTTCCAAACAAGATTTTTGACATGGCCAATAAACCTAAGGATTGAAGGAAAGAGATCGTAGTTAACCCGAATATTACAGGCATCAGCCAGTTCCACAATTGCATAAATATAAATGTGATGGCTGTGATAGCTACTGCTCCAAAAACTATTTTCTTCGCTATGAATTTTTTCTTTGAAAACTTTTCCATGATTTCTTATTCTTTATTCATCATCTAATCGATGACTTGTTGTACCATAATTTTCAGCAATTAGTCTTTCATCAGTTTGAAGAGACTTTCCAATTGCTCTCTTAGATACAATACCGCATATCTTTTTCTGCTTATAAGGGTGTTGACCGTGAGTCCTGTAAAATCAGAGATTTGTTTAAAACTGTAGCCTTCTAATTCATGCCACTCGAAGACCTCCCTCTGTTCTTTGGGCAATTCCTCTAACCTCAATTGAATTTCTTCCCAGATCATATCTTTCATTAACTGTTCATCGGGCATAGTTTCCAATGAGGGAAGTAAGTCCATAAGGTTTAAACCTTCATCATCATCATTTACTTTTTGATCTTCGATAGAAAGTGGTTTCTTTTTTCTACGGTAATCAACAATCTTATTTTTTGCGACAGTATAGAGCCAAGAGATTGATTTGCGCAAATCTGAGATCTCATCAAATCCTCCGACAAAACTCAAAAACACATCTTGTGCGATGTCTTCTGCATCTTCCATTGAACCAATTTTCCCTTTGATGTAATTCGTCAAACGGCCTTGTTCCTCATGGTATGTGTCTTCGATATTTTGTTTTTTCCCTGTCATAAATATTGTATCTACCTATTAAGTCGATTAAGGGAAGATTATATTTTAAGAAAAGTGATATTTTTTCAAATAATTTTCAGAAAGTGGTTTTTTGAATAGTTTAAAGCGATTTTTATCAAATTATTTTTTGGGGCTAGGTAGTAGAATTTAGAAATTTTCTGATGAAAAAACCTAAGAAAACAAATCGCATCCAAATTATAATTCATATAATTCTAATGGCAATTGATCTGGATCTTCAAAAAATACGAATCGTTTGTTGGTATGTGGATCAATCATAATTTCTCCTGTTTCCACACCTTTGTCATTTAATTGTTGAATAACTTCTTCGATATTCTCTACTGCAAAGCATAAATGTCGTAAACCTCGAGCCTCTGGGTAAGACGGTCGTTCAGGGGTGTTTGGGAAGCTGAAAAGTTCTATCAAATACTCTCCTTGAAATGCTAAATCTAGTTTCCAAGAATCTCGTGCTTCACGATAGACTTCCTGAATCACCTCAAAACCCATCACTTCAGTGTAAAACTTTTTAGAACGTTGGTAATCATCACAGATGATAGCGATATGATGGAGTCTTTTTAATTTTAGCATTATTATTCTTTAATTTTTAAATACTTAGCAATCTTTTGAAGGCTACACTTTGTCGCTCACTTACTTCCACTTCATTACCACAACTAAGAGTGAGCTTCAGTTTTCCTTTGAACCAAGTATCAATATCTTTTATCTGATTAACATTGATGAGTTGTTGCCGGTTAACCCTGAAGAAAAAAGAAGGATCTAGACGACTTTCGATTTGGTTTAATGACTTATGAAGCAAAGGAGATTTATCGTCAAAAAAAACTTTAGTGTAGTTTCCTTCTGTTTCAAAAAGTGATATCTTACTCAGTTTTGCTAGATAACAGTCGTCAGAATCTTTGATAAAAATTGAATTATCCATTCCTAGTTGAGGGGCTTCCTCTACATCATGATTTAACTTCTGTAATGCAACATCTAACCTTTGCTGAGTAATTGGCTTCAACAAATAATCAATCGTACTGTAATCAAATGATTTAATAGCATATTGATCATAAGCAGTCGTAAATATAATATTTGGAATCTGATTTAAACTATTCAATATTCTAAAGCCATCCATATCCGGAAGGTGAATATCCAAAAAAATAAGTTCTGGATTCAATTCTCCAATTAGCTGAATTGCTTCTTCTCCTGTTTCTGCTTCTCCTACAATTTCAATTTCCTTGTGCTTTTTTAAAAGATGATTTAGTTCTAACCGAGCCAAGTTAGAATCTTCTACAATTATAGCTTTCATAATTAGTTTGGTTTAATAGTTATTTGTGCTGTTACAGAATGGTCTTTTTCAAAAATCTTAAAGTCGGCAGAATTATTCAACTCCGAAATTAATCTTTGTTCAAGATTCCTCAAACCTATTCCATTTCCTGGAGATCCTCTTAATGATCCTTGATTTTTTACATAAATAAATACCTCATTATTTTTATCAAAAACATGAACTTCGATACTGCTGCCTTTATTTATATCTCCATGTTTTATCGCATTTTCCAATAATAATTGAATGGACAAAGGGGGAATTTCAATATCCAATAAACGATCGTTCACTTTTAAAATAAACTCCACTTTATCTCCAAAGTGAAGTTGATTGAGTTGAATATAGCTTTTCACAATCTCAATTTCTTCCTCCAAATGAACTAGTGTTTTGTTCTGATAATTTAATATGTACCTCAATAGTTCAGAAACATGTACTAAAGATTCTCTTGCTGATTCTGCATCAATCAATATCAAAGAGCGAATATTATTGATGGCATTAAAAAGGAAATGAGGACTTAATTGATCTTTTAAATTAGAAAGTTCTAACTGCTTCAACTCTAGAGATAGTTTTAATTTATCTGTTTCTATCTTTTTCTGATTCTCAAAATATTTATAGTTAAAATAAATCAGTGACCAAATTGAAAGCACCATCAACATACTAAACATATAAGGTAAGACTTCAAATTCACCTTCGAGATAATTCAACTCTTCAAACTCAAAAACAATAAAAAAACATAGATCAATAATAGTCTTTAAGAAAGATATTATCATCAACACTGCTATACCTTTTAATATTGTGATGAGAATAGGTGTATTTTGAATAATAATTTTTGAATAAAAATACCTCAAGAACAGACTTATCATAAAGCCTGTTCCTGCGATAACTATTGAATAAAATATTGCTTCAAAATTGCATGTGAAGTATTGTGTTTGGAAAGTAACATTGATAGCATAAAGTATTACCCAACCTATCGTATTTGTTATCCAAAACTCTCTCCTTGCATTAAAGAGCAGATTTAATTCTTTTGAATTCGAATCCATTATAATATAAGTTTCCGTTGTCTAACACCATCAAATAAGTTCCAGTATTTCTCCCTATTCCTGCTTCTTGAGCAGTAGAATCATCTACTATTTTAAAAAATGGCTGTGGCAGACTGTCATTCGTTTTCGATTGAAGAAAAGCTTGAAGTACCCCATCTGTTTCTTTAAGTTCTAGTTTGGCTGTCGAAAAATTGAAAGTTTTTGCTTCTCCACAAGAGATGGCATTGATGGCTTCGTACTTACCTAATCGGTTTTTCCAAGAATCTGTAATTTGCTTATTATCAAACTTATTTCCAACATATCCTTCTCTTCCTGTATGAACACTTACTGATTTTACTAAAATCTCGTTGCCTACCTTTACAAATCTATATTTCTGATTTAACTGAGGGATAAAGTAAAAAAGGGAGTCGTTTTGTTTTTCAAAATCTGCAGTAAAGCTTCCTATTTTTAGATGAAATCTGTCAATACTATCCACATCAACTTTGTATGTTCCGATAGTATATGTTCCTAAAATTTCTTTCGGAGAAGGTATTTCTGTTTTTGCCTCTTGAAATTGTGCTCTATTTACGACACTTAGTTTAGCTTTCAATTCTTTTTCGGTGTTCAAATAATCTAGTAATACCGATCGAGCACTCACATAACCTGCATCTGTATTCGACATGACTACCACTCCTACTTTTAGTTCAGGAATATATTTATAGTCTGCATGAAAAGAAGGTGTATCTCCTCCATGACCATACATTTTAACTTCTTTCGTTGAGTTCTTTTTATTGTTGACTGTTACTTCTTGAACAGTTAAAGCATAAGCAGTACCCTCCCAATCATCAAGTAGTTTGGTCTTAGTAAATCTCTCCTTTTCCATTTCATTGATACTCGTTTTATGCATCAGTTTTCCCGATGATGACTTCCCTTTGTTGATCATCATCATCATGAATTTACTCATATCTAAAACATTAGAATTAATCCCTCCGATACTTGGAATGACACTACTTTCTTGAATTTGTTCATTCTTCAAGTAACTCACCGGAATGTTTTTATTCACAGTAGAATTTTTCATACCTAAAGATTGAAAGATCTCTTTATTGATGTATTCTGAATAATTCATGCCGCTTTCTCTTTCGATAAGTTCCCCCAATAACATGTAGCCGACATTAGAATAAGAAGTAAAATAATTTCTAGGCGATGCCATCTTTTGTTTATTCAAAGCATCTATTATCCATTCATTTTTTGGTAATTCTTCTGTAAACATTCCATTTAGAATATCATTAGGAAGTCCCGATGTATGTGTTAGAATATCTTTGATGTAAATGTTGTTATCTGTATCAAAATCTGATTTTATTGTTAGTTCAGGAATATACTTTTGAATAGGATCATCTAAAGATAACTTCTGTTCCTCTTGAAGTTTTAGAAGTGATAACGCAGTAAATGATTTTGTTATTGAACCGACTCTGTAAATACTTTGATCGCTGGCTTTTATTTCTTCTTCTTTGTTCGAATAGCCATACCCATTGGAATAAACTACTTTTTCGTTGTCAACAATAGCAATACTTACTCCTACAGTTTTCTTTGCTTCAATTTTTGCGTTAAAAATGCTATCGATAGTATTTTTAGTTTCGGGTTTGATAGAATTGAAAGTTTGTCCAAATACTACTCCTGATGATACAATTTCAGCTGCTACAAAAAGTGCGACTATTCTAAGGATGATTCTGATTTTCTTTTTCATGGTTGGATTTCGTTTTTATTTTCACAATGATTATGATACAATAATCCAACAATCCTTTCCGACATCACACCATTATTTGATGAACGCATGACGCTAATGATGAACGCAGATTGAACATAAAAAAAGAGCACACTTCCTAAAAAGTATGCCCTATTTGGATAACGAACAATTGTTATTTCTTCTTTTTCTTAAGCTTTTCGACTTTGTCTTTTAAAAGCTCGATGATATCATCTTTATCTTTTAGTTGAGATTTCAGAATCTTGATTTGGTCTTTCAACAATGCTACCTCATCAGATGCTGTTTCTGTTTTCTCTTTTTTCTTCTTTTTGATTTCGACATGGATGTTTTCTGTTCCATCCTCATCTTTTACTTCATCGACGTTGACATCTACAAAATCAGTTTTTTGCTTTACATCATCCATTGCACCTTGAACAGCATCAAATACATTTTTGATCGTATTTTTTACTTTTTCCTTTTGTGCGTCGTCGTTCATTCTTGGAAACACAAAATCATTTAAGATGTCCTCAAATGGATTGTGTGGGTCTTTTTTGCTCATGGCTTAATTAATTTGACATTTTTAAAAATAAATGGAGAACGAAGTTCTGAAGAAGTATTCATTCTCCATTGTTTAAGTTAACGAAATTAAATGGGATTGGGTTGAGTATTTCTCATTAATTTGATGATTTATAATTCACCGTACCTACTTCATACACCTGTTTTCCTACTCCTTGAAGTTGTAAGTTAAGCTCCTGCTTGTCCTCACCTTCTGATGCATAATTAGAATAAACCAATGTCCTTAAGCTCACAGGACCAAATAGAGACTGCTTATTGTTCCCGAAATAATGCACCTTAATGATAAAATCTCCATTATAACCGTATTTCAGTCTAAATTCCTCTGGACCATAACCTCTCGTAAAATCTTGAGACATACGACCTCCTATTTTTGTATTCTTATGACTATAAAAACATTTTTCTTCCAATGGGTCAATCACCCATAAATCAATATCAGTATCCAAAAGGTCCCAATCAATGACCACTCTTATGTCTAAAGGCATAGAATAAATAAACCTAGAATCGATATTCGAAATATCTAATTGATCTTTATAGAGGGTAATTAAGCGATTCATTTCATGAAGGATGATAAGCTCAATATTTCCGAAACGAGCATTGACATCAGCATCCCACTCGTTTTCAATAATAAAATACAGTTGGTCTAAGGCTTTTTGATAATCACCCTTATCCTCATACATTAAGGCCAAATCTCTGTAGTTCTGAGGTTCAAATGGTCGAAGTTCAATCAATTTATGAAAGATGTATTCAGATTCATCAAATTGATGGAAGGATTGTAGCTTTCTCCCTAAATTTCTTAGCAGTTCGTGTCTCTCTAAATCCAACTCAGCTAGATTCGAAATCACTTGTACCCCTTTATCTTTTCTATCAGTTTCAAAGAAATATGAGGCCACATCATAATAAAAAGAAGGAGAAAATTGATACTCTTTTTTCAACTGAAGGTATTTTGACCATTGTTCTTTTTTACCTACCTCTTTTAGTTGGACTAAATATTCTGCACCTGAATCATAAGGAACAAGTCGAGAAGTAACTTTCTTTTTCTTTTTAGGTGCTTGCCTTTTCATATCTGCTTGTCCACCCCAAGAATCACTTTCTGCTCTGCCCCAAGAATCAATATCACTTTCAGATTCAAATTCTGCAGGAGCACTTTCTGCCATATCATAATAGACCACTTCTTCTAATTCGACTTCCTCTTCCACAACATCTGTATTGGTCACTTTTTTGATCTCTTTCTTTGGAGGGACATAACCACTCATATCCTTTACATTATTCCACCATTCAATATCTTTTTGAAATTCAGAATACACACGATCTAACCTTTCCTTATAGTTTTTCACTTTTTTCTCTTTTCCTAAAGCCATCAAACGATCGTATTCCTTTCTTAAAGATGCAGGAGGGTCTATTTCATATCGAACATAATCTTCTACATTATCTAAAACAATAAATGATGTATAATCAGATACTAAACCATATTTCAAGGCTAAATCTGTAATTCGATCTTTGTTCCTTTCAGGTAGAGTACTTAGTTCATTAATCTGCTTCTGACACCAAAGTCTTTCTACTGTAGCATACTGTTTATCTGTTGCTTCCAGAACTATATCTTTAGAGTACAATATTTCTTGAGCTGTACCTACATTTACTCTAATCTTCGCTTGAGATGATTTTAACATACCTGCAATAGATAAATGTGTATCAAAAGTGATGGGTTTACTTGGGTAAACATCTTCTACTTCTCCTTCGAGTACTTCAACATTTAAATATCTTACAAGAGAAGTCGAAAGTCTTGTTACAGCTTGATCCAAACTCAATTGATTTAAATTGATATACCCTCCATTATTCTGATTTGCTACCGCTGATAAATAATTCCCATTGATTTTCTGACTTGAGCTCACCGTAAACAATGGTTTCTCTAAACTGATAAGTTCAGCTTCCGATAAATTGGAAATCCCATTCGAAAACAACCAACATTCATCTTCTGAAACCGATTGGATGATTGAAGCATCAATTTTACTTCCTCCATCATATTCTAATTGCGATAAATAGTTGATTAAGCTTTCTACATTCCCGTCTCGAATAGTAAACTTCTTTTGATCTTTAACTTTATAATTGAAAGTTTTTACGTTCACCTGTATATTCTTATTCCACTTGAAATAGGCCTTCAGTAAATCAAACTCCTTGTCTATGGATCTATCATCAAATACTGAGGACACATCCCAATAGATCAAAATAGATGACGGTTGTTTCTTTGGATTTTGTTTTATCTCAGGAATGGTATTTAAATAGAAAAAATGATCATCCGTTATTGTCCCTTTAACAGCTAATACTTCTTTGTGATCATTATCTGCTGGTAAGTTCAAAGATAGTTTTGACTTTAAGAAAAGATCTTTCCCTTCTAATTTGGCGACTACCGATTTATTTACCCTTTTGATATCTAACTGAAGTCCATCAGGATCTAGAATATTTTTAGTTACGCTCTCATTAATGATCTCAACATCCACCTTAAGTTCTTCTAACTTACTTTGAAAACTTAAGGGTAACTGATAATTGTACTTATTATTTAATTGGCTTAGTTCCTCTTCGAAAGTGATAATACACTTCTTATATCCTTTAGGTGGGATTGGATACAGTCTTGTTTTAAAATTATTACCCACTGTTTTCTCTAAAATTGCAGGGTCTACATTTTGCCTCACAATCTCTTCAAATACCTTCTTTGCTTTATCTTTTTTGATAACAACTCCTTCTCTCCATTCTCCATTAATCTCCAAAGAAAAAGCAGACACCGTTGCTCCCTGTTTTAATGGGAAATTGAGTTCTCCTTCCATAATCCGATTTCCATAATTATAGAAGTGCATTTCCATGGTCGTTGTGGCTATATTATCTAGAATTTCGACATGCACACATAGCTGTTTTAAGGCAATAGAATCTTCATCACTTCTTGGGTTCAAAATATTGATCACTTGGGCATTTATAACACAAGAAACTGTTAGGAAGAGTAATAATAGTTTGTATTTCATAGGAGAGTCTTTTAGGTTGATACATTGTGTTTTACAATATAACATTGAACTCTCCTACGTTGATGTTTACTAATGTTAAGTATAAGATACTATTGAGTTATACTATGTTAACGACGTTAAAAAGAATACCCTAAACCAAATTTAACTCCTCTTTCGGCCAATTTATAATGATAATTTTCTGAAGGAATTTCTACCAACGCTCTTACTTTATAATATGGATTGGCAAATATAGAAATGCCATTGTTGAAGTGATACTGAGCACCTATACCAATGTAGGCACCAAACCCATTCTGTTTATCACGATATTCTTCTGAGTTCAAATCATAAGAAAAAACAGTACCGGTGTTAAAGTAGAAATACTTTAAGATATTGAACTTTACACCTACAGGAATATCAATAATATTTTCTTTTGAAGTAAAGCTGATGTGTTCTCCGTTTCCAGAAATGTAGGAAGTCTCTAAGGTATGTTCTGAATACTCGATAGCTGCTTCTAAATCAATTACTCTGGATAATTTTCTTTGATATTGTAGTCCAAGATTAAAGAAATCTTGTCCATCGTAAGAAGCCCCTCCATCCAAGGTCTGAAAAGACGATTTAACACTCTGACCCAAGCCTGAATAGGTAAGAAAAAAAGTATTTTTCTTAATATCTTGAGAAAATGAAGTACCGTAAATACAAAATAAGAATGCGATAAATAGATTTAGTTTTTTTGTCATGGTTTTAAGTTAAATAGTTAGAGAAAGAAATAGCCTTTCGCTTGAAGACTTTTTAATTCAAAAAATGAAAGATTGCTTTTCAGAGGTAAGACAATTTTTAAGAACATATAGACAAAAAAAATCCTGTTTCATTTCTGAAACAGGATGTGTACTCCGTACGGGATTCGAACCCGTGCTACCAGGATGAAAACCTGGCGTCCTAACCCCTAGACGAACGGAGCGGGGTATTGGTTTATAGTCTCAATCAGACTTTGTACTCCGTACGGGATTCGAACCCGTGCTACCAGGATGAAAACCTGGCGTCCTAACCCCTAGACGAACGGAGCGGGGTATTGGTTTATAGTCTCAATCAGACTCTGTACTCCGTACGGGATTCGAACCCGTGCTACCAGGATGAAAACCTGGCGTCCTAACCCCTAGACGAACGGAGCGGGGTATTGATTTTTAGTCTCAATTAGACTTTGTACTCCGTACGGGATTCGAACCCGTGCTACCAGGATGAAAACCTGGCGTCCTAACCCCTAGACGAACGGAGCGGGGTATTGATTTTTAGTCTCAATTAGACTTTGTACTCCGTACGGGATTCGAACCCGTGCTACCAGGATGAAAACCTGGCGTCCTAACCCCTAGACGAACGGAGCGGGGTATTGGTTTATAGTCTCAATCAGACTTTGTACTCCGTACGGGATTCGAACCCGTGCTACCAGGATGAAAACCTGGCGTCCTAACCCCTAGACGAACGGAGCGGGGTATTGATTTACAGTCTCAATCAGACTTTGTACTCCGTACGGGATTCGAACCCGTGCTACCAGGATGAAAACCTGGCGTCCTAACCCCTAGACGAACGGAGCGGGGTATTGATTTTTAGTCTCAATTAGACTTTGTACTCCGTACGGGATTCGAACCCGTGCTACCAGGATGAAAACCTGGCGTCCTAACCCCTAGACGAACGGAGCAACTGTTTTTTGCGAGTGCAAAGGTAATAGAGTCATGCCATCAGTCCAAACGATTTTCAAAAAAAAGATGAAATATTACAATCATTAAGAAAAAATAAATGTTAGTGTGCTACTTTTGAGGAAGTAAAAATTAAAAATTCATGATCGACCTTTTAGAAGCAAGTTACCAAAAATACAATCAACCTAATTTCATTGAAGACGATCCAATCAGTATTCCTCATTCGTTCTCCAAAAAAGAAGATATTGAGATTATGGCCTTCTGGGCCAGTATGTTAGCATGGGGTCAACGTAAAACAATCATCAATAAATGTAGGGAATTAGTCACTTTAATGGACGGTGCTCCACACGATTTTATCATCAATCATCAGGAAAGTGATTTGGAAAAGTTACTCACATTTAAACATCGAACGTTTAACGATGTGGATACTTTGTATTTTATTTCTTTTTTTAAGAGACATTATCAACAATTTGACTCTTTGGAGGATGCTTTTTTGATAGGTTATTCACAAAATGACGAAAATGTTGAAAAGTCGTTGATAAATTTCCACAATTATTTCTTTGATGATGAACACGCACCACATCGCACAAAGAAACACATTGCCACCCCAGCTAGAAAATCTGCTTGCAAACGTTTGAATATGTTTTTGAGATGGATGGTAAGAAAAGATAATCAAGGAGTAGATTTCGGAATTTGGGACACCATACAGCCTAGCCAACTCATCTGTCCACTTGACGTACATGTCGAAAGAGTGAGTAGAAAATTAAAACTCTTGGAAAGAAAACAATCGGATTGGAGAGCCGCTGTTGAGTTGACCAATGAATTAAAAAAATTAGATCCAAATGATCCGGTACGATTCGATTTTGCGTTATTCGGGTTAGGTTTAGAAAAATTTGCGAGTAGTTAATCAAATAGAAATTTTTATCAAAAAATCTTTTGGAAAATATATTAACACTTACTCTATCTATTGAGAAAAATCACCAAATTGAACAACTTAAACAACTACCTTTGTTAAACAAACGTATAAAACACACTTAAAAATCAAGTTATCAAAATGAAACTAAAATATATACTTCTCAGCTTTCCTATAGTTGCATTACTTTCATTCACTAATAATGATCCACTTAAAGAAAGTATTAGTCGCGGACAAGGCGTGTATATGGTCAATTGCATGCATTGTCATTTACAAGACGGTCAAGGAGTCGAACCAACCGTTCCTCCTTTGGTAGGTGTAAAATATTTAGTAGAAAATAAACATCAAGCGATTCGACAAGTTTTACATGGCTTGGAAGAGCCGATTACCATTAATGGAGTCACTTATGATGGAAACATGCCTGAACAGGGTGCATTATCGGATCAGGAAGCAGCTGATGTATTAAATTACATTCGAAATTCTTGGGGAAATAAAGCCCCAATGATCAGTGCTCATGAGGTAGCAATGGAAAGATAATTAGTAGATTAAAAGAATTTTACAATATAAATATTTTATAATTACCTAAATCAATTAATTTTGCAGCATCAGTCCATGGGGAATGATATTTCCATGGACTTTTCATTTATATTCCAATCATATCGAATCTCATGCAAGAGCGATACGCACAACGAGGAGTTTCTGCCTCAAAAGAAGATATCCACAACGCCATTAAGCGTTTGGACAAAGGATTATTTCCAAAAGCATTTTGTAAAATTGTTCCGGATATCCTTACGGGTGACGACGAGTACTGTGCCATTATGCATGCCGACGGTGCTGGTACAAAATCATCTTTAGCTTACTTATACTGGAAAGAAACAGGCGATATGTCTGTTTGGAGAGGTATTGCTCAAGATGCGATCATAATGAACACAGACGACCTTCTTTGTGTAGGTGCAACAGGTAATACTTTACTTTCTTCTACAATTGGTAGAAATAAAAACTTAATTCCTGGTGAAGTAATCTCTGAGTTGATTAACGGTACTGAGGAAGTACTTCAGATGTTAAGAGACAACGGATTCGAAATTCATTCTACAGGTGGTGAGACTGCCGATGTAGGCGATCTAGTAAGAACTGTGATTGTCGATTCTACCGTAACCACTCGTATGAGAAGAGACGAAGTGATCGATAATAGTAATATCCAAGCAGGTGATGTTATTGTAGGTTTGGCTTCATACGGTCAGGCTACCTACGAATCTGAATACAATGGCGGTATGGGTTCTAACGGTTTAACTTCTGCTCGTCATGATGTTTTTGCTAAATACTTAGCAGAAAAATATCCTGAAAGTTTTGATCCTCAAGTTCCAAACGACTTGGTATACTCTGGTTCTCAAAAGTTAACTGATGCCATTGCTGACTTAACTCTTGACGCAGGTAAACTAGTATTATCGCCAACAAGAACATACGCTCCAATCATCAAGAAAGTATTGGACGAACTTCGTCCTGAAATTCATGGTATGGTTCACTGTTCGGGTGGTGCTCAAACTAAAGTGCTTCACTTCGTGGATAACGTTCACGTGGTAAAAGACAACTTATTTGCAGTTCCTCCATTGTTCGAAATGATCCACAAAAACAGTGGTACAGATTGGAAAGAGATGTACAAAGTATTCAACATGGGTCACCGTATGGAGATTTATGTGGATCCTAAACATGCTCAGACAATTATTGATATTTCTAAATCTTTCAATGTGGATGCACAAATTATTGGTCGTGTAGAAGCAAAAGAAGGTGGAAAATCACTTGATATACACTCAGAATTTGGTAAGTTCTCGTACTAATCAAATTAGCTGATAAAAACAGAGACTTAGTCTCCTAGATATCTTTCGAGGGGTTTCACCTCCTCGTTAACAAAGAAAGTTCAACTCATGTTTTATGAAAATCGTTTGATTCTCAAAAACCGAGTTGAACTTTTTCTTTTTTGAAACAAACTCTTTAATACATTAAAAGAGTAACTTTCGACTTATCTATTCTTCAATCGTTTGACATCTTTCACCATCCGAGCCAAATCCTTCCCTTTCTTACGACGTTCAGCAACTGTCGATTCAAAATGGGCTTGTTCTCGACCTAATCTCAAATAGTTCTGATACGCTTCTTCAGGAATTTCATCGTTATTGACTGCTTCGATCACTGCACAACCTCTCTCGTGAGTATGTGTACAATCGGAGAAACGACATTGATCGGCTAATTCCTCGATATAAGAATAAGTGGTGCTCAAACCATCATTATCTGATACCATCCCAACTTCTCTTGTTCCGGGGTTATCAATCAGAATACCTCCAGAAGGCAAAACATGAAGCGATCGTGAGGTGGTCGTATGTTTACCTCTATCTGTCCCCTCTCCTATTGCTCCTGTCACTAGAAATTGATCATCAAATAATGCATTGATAAGGCTTGATTTACCTACACCCGAAGAACCTAGAAAACAATAGGTCTTGGCTTCTTCTATGGTTACTTTCATCAAACTCATTCCTTCATAAGAAGTAGCTGATGTACATATCAAGTCAATATCAAATAATCGGTTTTCGATCTCAAACTTCATTTCCTCTAGTTTATTTTCAGAAATCAAGTCCACTTTGTTCAAAATAAATACCGGATGTATACCAGCATCATAACAGAGCGTCATGTAACGTTCCATACGGTTGAGGTTAAAATCACGATTGACAGCTTCGACAATAAAAGCAGTATCGATATTCGAGGCGATGTATTGCACCTCTGCATCTCTACCTACTGCTTGACGCTTAAGGGCACGCTCTCGGTGGGCTACTTCGTGAATCAACGCCTTGTCTTCATCAAAAATTTGAATTCTTACCCAGTCGCCTACCACGGGGAAATCGGATCGATCCGAAGCCGTAAATCGGAGTTGACCAGTAATTTCTGCTGAAAATGATCCTTGTTCATTTTGGACTACATAACGTTCTTTATGTTCCTCAATGACTCTTGCGAAATCGTTTTCATCAAATCCTTGAAATTTATTTAAAATATTTTTTTGGAAGCCTAATGAGGCATTAGAAATTTTCTTTTCCAATTTCTTCTTTGTTTAAAATGAATGATTTTTTGATATACTCTCGACGGATCATCTTACTGAAAGATGTACCGGAAAGTAGGGATACAACAAACCGACAGGTACTTTTTTAGTACCTAATAACAAAGGTGATTTAAAATGGAAATTGCACCTGTCGGTCTACGCCGAGATAGGATGCACTATAGGTAATGTATGTGTCATAAGCCACAAAGATGAGAGTTAAGTTGAACGAATGCAACTTTCTCAAAATGAAGTGTTTATTTATTGATGTTTATTAAATAATTGAGATTCTTTTCTTGTTCTTCTTGAATCCCCAAGGGCAGTGTTTACATTGGTTTTTACAGCAATATCCTCTTTTTATATGATACGCTTTTGTAAAAACATACAAGCCATTTTCGATATAATAATCTTCTCCTTCTTTTAATTTCTCGCTGCTCATATTTCAAAAAAAATGTTCTTCACCAAAAAAGACATTTCATAGGCACGGACTTTCAATATAACAGAAAAGATTGGAAATACCATATTTTTGAAATGAACTTTTTGTTAATATAATTCTGTTGTTTTGAATAAAATCGAATTTTAATTTCAAACAAAACATTTGCAACAAAATTAAATTTTGATTTATCAAATAATAACTCTAACTTATGATTAAGCAAACGATCAAAACATCACCAAAAAACAGAACAAAACTTTGATCAATTGCTACCGTGCACCGCACATCAAAGTATTTTTTTATTTGATTCAACGTGCATACCTCTAGACGGGAGATTGTGCGTTATTACATCCTTCTCATATGTTTATTGAAATCACAGACCACGCTTTCAATGCGATGTCCAAGCGATGTCGACATTGGAGAAAGAAAGATTATCTAAACATCGTTCACCAAGCATACAAATCAGAATGCTATGGTAGTCATTGCAAAAGGGACAAACGAAAGTATAAGTCCTTTATCTTCATCTTCGAGGACACCCGTCTCATTACCGTTTACCGTTCTCGAAAAAAATCTAAAAACTACATAAACAGGGCCTCATGAAGCATTTTGTAAAACCAAAAGTGACTGCATCTGCACTAGGAAACGATTATGAGTTCAATGTCAACATTAGAGCGAACTCAGAATTCGAACTTGGCGTCTGTGCTCAGCTGATTCAAAGAATGAAAGACATTCTGGTCGACAACGAAATCCAAAGAAGGGGATTAAAAGAGTTGTATAAATTTGCTGACAAAGAAGACGAAGAGCAGTTCTATGATATTCTTCGCATGAGTATTTGGGAGGAATTAATGGCTCAAGGAGATGTAGTACTCGACTTAGGTCGTAGTGGCTATAGACGAATGGATGGGGAAATACGTCAGATGATTAAATGATGCATTCCCTTTTTTTAGTATCGATTTTTTCTGGATACATCAATTTTTGATTTTTATTAAACCTTTATAATGAAAAAGACCCCGTCCAAAAACGGGGTCTTCCTATATAAAAGGCATTGCCTTTAAAAGCCAAGAAATAAGGTTGATTCTAGTAGCCCGATGGCATACAGAATCTAATGTGTTGTGCTTCTACACTACTAACTGATGCTACTTGTTGAAGTTCCTCAGATCTTCTTGCAATAGCTTCTTCTTCACGCATTTCGTCAACTACTGGAGCTACAAAGTTGTCCATTACCGACGATACTAATTGTAAATACTTAGGATTGGTAGCATAACCTGCATTCGCAATGGCTTGAATTTGCTCATTTGCATTGAATGTATCGAATAAACCATTATTCCTATAAGTATGATAACTAGTTAGCACTTTACAGTAGTCCTCAACAGCCTGTTCTAAAGAAGAGTAAACTCTATATCTACGGTATCTTTGTTCGCCGTTATCATAAACGAGTTTACTTTTAGTAGGGTTAGTTGATGCAATATTGAAAATTCTGAAGTCCTTTCTTAATTCCCAACCTTGCTCAGCTATTGCCTGTGAGATAGCTACTTTAGTATTAATTCCATATTTTCTACAGATCGGGTCGAAAGACTTATACAACAAACGTATGTAGTTCTCTCTTTTAATTTGATCCGTATCTTTTACACTTACAATTGAATTATTAGAAGAAGCGAAGGCTAAGTCCAGGTTTCCAAAAGGTAATGCTATAATGGAAAAAATGAGTAAAAACTTTTTCATTAAAAGTTTATTTCGTGAAAATATCAAGTGTCCGTCTGACGCTTGTGCTGATTATCAGCGAGTTACAGATTGATTTTGTGTTTTTCAAAATGTTGACTGCAAATATATAGCACACGTATGTAATAAAAAAATTTTCAAGTTATAATTTTCATCACCTTAATTTTAACTATTCTAGTTATTAATTGTACTATTCTAACATAACACTATAAACGACCACGTTTTTTAAGAAAAAACCGAGATAGCATAGCACTTTATGATGATGAAATATTCTTAAAAAATTTAACCTAATTAACTTTTATTTAAAATAACACGTAAGTTTTCTCTAGAATGACACAAAATTCATCACATTAAGTGTACATATAACTCCACTATCACATTAACATTCCAGACCTAAAAGTGTTCAACAATCTGTTTTTCAGATGAAATTCTTTTGAAATGATCAGAAAATCAATAATTTGTATATAAATATCTTATACTCTATACTATTCTCTTAGTGCCCTAAACTTTAAATTGACTTTTATAAATAAATGAGAAATCACTCTTCAGATTTTAAAAAGGAACTATTACAACAGAAAAGCTGGATCAGAATGGGTATCGCTGGAATTGTACTTTGTGGTACAGTGATAACTTATGCCGTTTTTAATGGAAGCGATGGAAGTAAGCAACAACGAATGCGTATTAATGAACTGGAAAAAAGAAATGCACAGATTGAAGCAGAAGGAAGTGCATACCTATCAAAGATCAAACATCAAAATGATCGGATTCTAGATCTTAAAGATGATGTTTTAAGACTTGAGAAAAAGCTCAACTTAAAAGAAGCGGAATTAACTACTCATGATCAAACACTTGACATGAAACAAGGATCGATACGATCGTTGGAATCTCGTATTTCTGAGTTAAAAGACGACAAATATAGAATGCAAAGAAATATCGATGAGAACAATCGAGTAATACAAGAAATGAGTCAACGTTCCAAAGAACAAAATGAATTACTCAAGCAGACTCAAAATCAATTAAAAGATGTACAAGCTCAGTTAGAAAGAATACAAGCTAAACATCTTGCTGCTTTAAAAGATCAAAAATTAGCGGAACAGTCTGAAATAGCTGCACAGGAGGCCTTACGTAATCAAAAAATGTTGTACTCTAATTTAATGCAAGAATTAGCGACAACTCGTGCCAATTTAAATACCGCTACTTTACAAGCAAACGATAAAGATCTTCAATTACAGTTGGCTCAGCAGAAGGAACTTCAACAGCAACAACTACAATACAAAGAAAAAGAGTTACAAACACAGGCAAATACCGACCTTTATAAGCTGATTTCTGTGACAAGTATTGTTTTGGTCATTGCCTTGATTATTTTTGTAGTGTTCGCATTACAAAAATCAGATAATGATTTTATATTATTTAGTCGATCACAAAGGAAAGACGAAGTTACTTAAACTAATCGAAGAGTATTTTACATCTAATTGCAGATAGCGGCTCAACAAAAACAGATTGGACATTAATCAATCCATCTGAAAAAAAGGTGATTTTTAAACTAACCTCACCTGGTTACAATCCATTTTTTTGGTCTGAACAAGATTTGCTGTCTTCATTTATTAATGATGAAGAACAAATTGCCCCTTATATAAAAAATGCTGATCTCGAGATCTTCTTCTACGGTGCTGGCTTAGGAAGTGAGGAAAACAAATCAACTATTCAATCGGCGCTAGAAAAAGTATTTTACTCAAAAAATATTTTCGTTGAAGATGACCTTTTCGGAGCAGCAAGAGGCTTACTTCTAAATTATAGAGGTATAGCTTGTATTTTAGGTACAGGTGCAAACTCAGGGTATTATACCGGAAAAAAAATAGCGAACCGCCCCATTTCTCTTGGTTATTTATTGAGTGATTTTGGAAGTGGAGCGACGATAGGACTGGCTTTTTTAAAGCTATTACTAACGAATAAATTAAACATTACGACCATCGACTCTTTCATAGAAGAATTTGATTATAGTACAGATTACATTCTAAGTCGATTATATAAGGAAGAACGCCCGAATGCATTTTGTGCTTCTTTTGCTCCTTTTATTATTAAATCAGTTGAACTTGACCCTGCACTAAGTTCGATGTTAAAGCAACAAATGATGATGTTTGTTGACTATTATGTCTTGCCTTTTGTTCGATCTAAGAAAGAACGTATTAGTATTACAGGAAGTATTGCGTATCACTTCAAATCATATATAGAAGATGCCTTTCATGAAAATCAATTACAGAAACCCGAAATAGTGGCTTCCCCTTCTGAGGGTTTGATTGAATATCATATGCATCATCTCAACTCATAATTCAATTGGGTATCAATTAACAAATAACTTTTTAAACTAAATATTAGCCTCATGAAAAGTGGTTATTTCTTTACATTCATTTTTAGCCTAATTTTTTGCTTTTCCAGCTTTGCTCAGAAAAGAGAATTAAGAGCGGTTTGGATCGCTACGGTAAATAATATTGATTTCCCTGCCAATAATTCGATGAGCCCGAACGACCTTAAAGCCGATTATGTTCGCTATCTCGATAAAATAAAATCTACAGGTTTAAATACAGTCATTGTACAAGTTCGCCCTGTGGCAGACACTTTTTATCCTTCTGGGTTTGAACCTTGGAGTAAGTACATGACAGGTAAACAAGGAGTTGCCCCTAACCCCTATTTCAATCCTCTTCAATTTATGATTGAAGAAGCCCACCAAAGAAATTTAGATTTTCATGCTTGGTTTAATCCTTATCGAGCAACAATGAATTCCGATACCACTGCCTTATCGCAAGAACATCCTTTTTATCAGCATAGAGATTGGTTTGTAAAATATGGCAATAAATATATGTACAACCCAGGACATCCTGATGCTAGAGAATATGTGTTGGATGCGATTATGGAAGTGGTGAGACATTACGATTTAGATGCCGTGCATTTCGATGATTATTTCTACCCTTACAAAGTACAAGGTGAAGTTTTTCCTGACTCCACTACTTTTACTGAGAATAATCCAAAGCAATTTGATAAAATCGAAGATTGGAGGAGAGATAATGTAGATTACTTCGTAGAGAATTTATCTTCACGAATAAAACAAGAACGTCCCGATGTCCAATTTGGGATTAGTCCTTTTGGCGTTTGGAGAAATAATGATGTTGACCCCAATGGTTCAAAAACAAGAGCGGGAATTACCAATTACGACGACCTCTATGCCGATGTGGTAAAATGGATGAAAAAAGGTTGGTTAGACTATGTCATTCCTCAAGTATATTGGCATAGAAAGTTAGGTGCTGCTCCTTATGAAGAAGTGGTCAAATGGTGGGATAAAAACTCCTTTGGAACACAATTATATATAGGCCACGCACTCTATAAAGTGGAAAAATGGGAAGCCAACGATGAAATTGCTGCTCAATTAGATATCAATAAGAAATATAAAAATGTACAAGGAAGTGCTTTCTTTAGTGCTAAATTCTTATTTAGTAACCCTAAAAATATAGTGCAGACTTTACAGAGAAGCTACCCTTACTTTACCTTACCTCCTTCGAGCAATAAAATGGATCAAACTCCACCTTCCAAAGTGAGAATATCAAGTACTGAGGGACAACTCGATGCTGGACTTAAGATTACTTGGGAGGATATTAACTTTGATACCAACGCAAAGAAATATTTAATTTATAGATATGAAGATTTTGGATTTGGTGTTTTAGATGGTCAGTTTATTCATAAAATCATCAACAGATCACCTTATAAAGAACAAGTATTTATTGATGATCAATTAGAAAAAGGAAAACAATATACTTATATCATCACGGCATTAAGCAATAACAAAATTGAGAGTAACCGAAGCAATGCTATCACTGTAAAAGCGGGAGGATTTTTGAGTAAAAAAATCAAGGTCGTACATTAACATCAACCGGATAACAACACTAAAATGAATAAAACGAAAAACCCTTTGTTTTGGATTCCAAGTATCTACTTTATCGAAGGTCTTCCTTATACCATGGTGATGACCGTAGCGGTAATTATGTATAAAAACTTAGGCATTCCAAACGAAGATATAGCACTATATACTTCTTGGCTATACCTACCTTGGGTGATTAAACCTTTCTGGAGTCCGGTAGTCGATGCTTTAAAAACTAAAAAGTGGTGGATGTTTATTACCCAAACCCTTATTGGAGGTGCATTTGCCTGTGTTGCTTTCACTCTGCCTGTAGATCAGTTTTTTCAGTATTCATTGGCCGCCTTTTGGATTGTAGCATTTACTTCTGCCACTAACGATATCGCAACCGATGGTTTTTACATGATTGCCTTAAAAGAAGAAGAACAATCTTTATTTGTAGGAATCAGAAGTATCTTTTATCGTTTGGCTATGTGGGCTGGACAAGGAGGAATTGTGATGATCAGTGGTGAGTTATTCGAATATTATGATAACTATAAAACAGCTTGGAGTATCATTTTCTTTGGTTTAGGTATCATCATGGTTGGATTTGCTTTGTACCATCGTTTTATCTTACCCGATGCAGAACAACAACGTTCTGATGACGCGAAAAAAGAAGGGGTGACTGAAGGAGTTTTAATGATGGTTATTCTAATTTCGATTGCCATCTTTGGATGGGGTATCAATGAATATGTGCAACCGGAAAACACCACGCTTACTTATATTCTTTTAGGTATTATCGGCTTAGGCATTTTGATATTCAAGTTTAAAAAAGGAACTCAAGAAAGTACATCAAACGAAGAATCTGCCCTTCGAAATTTCTTCAATAAAAAAGACTTAGTACAGCTCATTGGCTTTATTCTTTTATTCCGTTTGGGAGAAGGACAATTGGTAAAAATCGCCTCTCCGTTTTTATTAGACGATATTGCACAAGGTGGAATTGGACTGGACAATGACACTCTAGGTTTTCTTTATGGAACAATTGGGTTAGGTTGTCTCATTGGAGGAGGAATCTTAGGCGGTATTGCTATTTATGCCAAAGGACTTAAATTTTGGTTGATTCCAATGGTGCTTTCTATCAACCTACCGAATATCGGCTATTGGCTATTATCATCATATCAACCCGAAAGTCAGATTGCTATTGGAAGCGTTATCGCTATAGAACAATTCTTTTATGGGTTCGGTTTTACAGCATTAATGATGTACATGGTCTATGTATCCAAAGGAGAACATAAGACTTCTCATTATGCCATTTGCACGGGCTTCATGGCTTTAGGAATGATGCTTTCCGGTATGGTAAGCGGCTTTATACAGAAGTACTTTGGTTACACCGATTTCTTCTTGATTGTTGTTTTATCGGGTATTCCTGGATTGCTTTGGGCCTTAAGATTAAAGATTGATCCCGAGTTTGGGATTAAGAAGGAAGAATAAAATTTTATACATAGAGGGGAGTAATTTTTCTATATCATCTTTTTAAAATGAATACCTATAGTAATGGGTTTTCAATTCGTAATTTGATCATCAACGATCACTTATTTGAATGAAATGATGAAACAAAGAATTATTACTCTCCTTTTTTTAACGCTAAGCTTACAAACGCTTTGGGGGCAAAATGCTCCAACCACATTTAAAAATCCTATCCTACCGGGATTTCACCCCGATCCTTCCATATGTAGAGTGGGTGATACGTATTACATGGTCAACTCTAGTTTCGAATGGTACCCGGGATTGCCCATTCATAAAAGTAAAGATTTAGTTAACTGGGAGTTGATTGGCTATGGTTTAGACCGACCCGATCAAATTGTTTACAAAGACGGCTTAAGAGATTCGAATGGTATTTTTGCTCCAAGTATTCGTTACCATGAAGGTACTTTTTATATCATCACCACAATGGTCGGACAAAATGGTAATTTTATTATTACTGCTAAAGACCCTGCCGGACCTTGGAGCGATCCTAAATGGATAAAAGATGCTCCTGGTATCGACCCTTCTTTATTTTGGGATGATGATGGAAAATGTTACTACACTGGTGCAGGAATTGTTGACGGAACTGAAAAAGAATGGCCAGGTAAAAACGGTGTTTGGATGCAAGAAATTGATCCTGATAACGCCATTTTAATCGGTGAGAAAAAACAACTTACATACGGTCACGCATCAAATGCTCGGTGGGCAGAAGGACCACACCTTTATAAGATTGATGGAGAATATATACTTCTTATTGGAGAAGGTGGAACTGGAGAATTTCATTCTGTCACCATTTTCAACAGTAAAGATATTTGGGGACCTTACATTCCAAATCACGCCAACCCAATCATCACACATAGACATTTAGGGAAAACCTACCCGATTATTCAACCAGGTCATGCTGATTTAATTCAAACGCAAAACGGTGAATGGTGGAGTGTTCTTTTAGCAAAACGATTGGTGGATGGGTACGTTACTTTAGCTAGAGAAACTTTCTTGGCAAAAGTAATTATGACTAAACAAGAAAGTGGAGTTACACCCATTTATAACCCAGGAATTGGCCTTCTTCAAGAAGAACAAAAAAGACCTGATTTACCTTGGACTCCTGTCAAAAAACTAGAAGAAAAAGACGAGTTCACCTCTGATAAATTGGCATTAAAATGGAACTTCTTACGATCACCTCAGGAAGAATGGTATCAGTTAAAAGACGATCAATTACAAATTCAACTGCGTCCAACAACTCTAACTGATTTAAGTAATCCCTCTTTTATTGGACAAAGAACTACCTCTTTTAATTATTCTGCCTCAACTAAACTATTGTTTAACTCTAAGAAAGAAAATGAAAAAGCAGGATTAGTAATCTATAGAAGACATGGAAATCATTATCAGTTAGTGAAATCGAAGAAAGAGATTTTACTAGTGAAGACTTTTCAAAAAGGCAATAAAGGTGATGTAACTCCAGAGATTATCGCCCGAGTGCCTTATACCAAGAAAGAAGTAGTATTGAATGTTGAAGTAAAAGGAATTTCAGCTCAGTTCTACTATGGGGAAACACAAGATCAACTTCAACCTCTTGGAGGAAAACAAGATTATACCATACTATCTGATGAAGCCACTTTAAAATTTAATGGAGTCTATATCGGTATGTATGCCACTTCGGAGCAACTCCCTAGTAAAACCAAAGCATCTTTCGATTGGTTTGATTTAAAGCCACATCAAGAATTAGAATAAAACAAAGGGGATGCCACTAAAAAGGCATCCCCCACTTTACTTTGATGGAAAATAGTTTGACTAAATTTTAATCCAACTATTTAGTTCTCTTATTATATTAATTCTCTCTACGAACTTTTAAGCCTCCTCTTACACCAATGAAACCATAGTAGTCGTAACCTTCTGACAAGTCTACTACTTTTTCTGTTCCATCAGCAGTTGTGATTGTGATGATGTAATCACATTCGCCACTACCATAATCTACTGTAATTGTATCATCGCCTCTTGTAATCACCTCAGTTCCTTGAAGTGCTACAAATACTGGACGTTCACCCGAACATCTTGGCGAGAATACCAATGCCGAAGTAATCTCTGAAGTAAAACCTGAATTTTCTCCAGTTGATGTTACAGTTAAAGTACCTGTAACTGTTTTTGTACCATTATCCACTTCTTCTTGTAAAGATCTTACAATTGTTTCCGTATAAGCTGCTACATCTTCAGTAGCCGGATGATCAATGGTCACATTTGTTGTTTTTGTTAATGTAGCAGAAGCAATTTTTGGTTTCTTACCTTCCTCTACTACCTCTTCAAAAACCACATTTTCTCCAGTAATCGAAGAAGTACCATTTACTGTATTGTCGTTTCTAGAAAAGTCTTGGAAAGTAGTAGAATGTGCCATGCTCGACTCTCCAAATGTATGCGTACTTGTTACTACACCACTGATTGTTTCCCCTTCTCGGTTTTCACACAAACCATTAGAGAAATCCATTACGACAGTTCTCGTATCGTTTTCATTTGTGATAGTGATGTCCGCACAATCAGCGTGATGACGAGCAAAGAAACGTCGAGCACCAGGTCTAAACGGTCTTCTTTGTACATCGTCCTCACTGTCTGATGTGGTTCTGAATGAAGATGATGATGAAGCAGTACTAGATTCCATCATGTCTTCTGAAATGTTGTCTGTGTAGTCTTGTGCTTCTAAAGCAGAAGAAATCAGGTCAGAGCTTGTCTCGTCAAGAGTCGTATTTAATGAGCTTGAGTCATTATCTTTTAACGAGTCACATGACATTGCCGATACGGCTAAAACAGAAATGATAAGAGCAAATTTTTTAAGTTTCATAATCTTTATTTTTTTTAGAATGCGTTCAATAATTCAATTTCGAATCCCGGTTTCAATCCAATAAAGAGGTGTACCTAAAACTTGTACTCTATTTTTTTGAAATATTTTTTACTTTTTACAAAAAAATGCCCTTACATACATGTAAAGGCACTTTTTTGAAGATATTTTTTTTACAAATTATTTTCGTCGGTACTTCTAATCACGATTTCATCTATATCTAAATCGCCATACCATAACCTCAGAATTCCAATCTTACCTGTAAAATCATACTTTGGAGAAATACTTATCCGATGAGTAAACCAATCAGATTCAGCAATATTTTTTGAAGCTTCAGCATCATTAGAAGAAATAATAGATTCATCATTTCCTACATCAAGTAATTTGATTTGTCTTTTAAACTTCCCTCTTGTTTTTACACTAATCGTATAACTTTCCCCTTTTTTAAACTGAAATTCATTCTTTAAAAACACTATAGTATTGGCCGATTGTCTAGTTTCTTCAATAGATAACTGAAGAAATGAATTTCCATATTGATTATTTACAGACAAACTTCTAGCTAAGCCTTCTTGTTGGAATGCTTTAAATTTAAAGTGCTCGCCCACATTACTTGATGTCATCACGGAGAAATCACATTTGTACACCTCATGCGGCAATTGGGCATATCTATTTTTTATTCTAGAAACGGTAGACACCTTAATGTCATCTACATCTAATACTCCATTCCAATTTCTTAGAATAGCAATTTGACCCACAAAATTATCTGTAGGCGAATATTCTAAAGTATGCTCGTGCCATTCCAATGAGTAATCTTTATCATTTGCGGCATTAAAAGAGGCCCCTTTTACGACCGCTTTCATCGTTTTGATATCAATTAATCTCAGACCTCTCTCAAACGGTCCTCTTGTCTTTAACGTAATAGTGTAGGTTGCCCCTCTATGAAAATGAATCTTTTTCATATCTCTAATCAGAGAATTGTATTCTGTTTTGGAATCCATACCGGGAATATCAAATCTTAGAAATTTATTCCCATGTTCTTTTACTACAGAAATCGTTCTCTTCACGGTAGCATTCGAATAAGCTTCTACTTTATACTCATTGTTCAAAAGTAGATTTTCTCCCTCTTGTTTTGCATCGAATGTATTTTGGTAAATGACATCTTGTCCAAAACTTACCAAATAAAAAACCGTGGTAAATAGTAAAGTTAGTGTCGTCTTCATGTTGGTGTTAATAAGTAAATAATAATTCTTTCAGTTCTTTTGCTGGATATACTGAATAAAGTAAATGTTCTCAATGTTACACATAAATCAGACAATCAGATACATCAAATTATTCTGATTATAAATCAATCCTATCTTATTTTGTTTTTAGTAATACATAAATTATCAATCAAAGAACACTTGTTATTCTAATTCAATTTTCTCTATCTTTAAAAAATATTACTTTTGAACACATTTACTGATTCAATCATTTTCACTGTTGACAATTACTCTTCAGCAGAAAAGCTTCACTATTTTTTAAATGGATCAACAACACTGGAAAGCATTAAAAGAAAAGGACGACGAGAAGGCGTTAAAGTATTTTTATGATCAATACATTAAGCTACTCTATAAATACGGCTATCATTTTTGTCAGGATGCCGCATTAGTGGAGGACTGTGTCCAAGATTTATTTCTAAGGATTTGGGAAAAAAGAAGAACTTTAGGTGATACTGATAATGTAAAGCTCTATCTGATGGTCGCTTTAAAAAGAAGCATCTTCGAAAAAATAAAGAAGGGAAGCAAGGTATCTACCGACGAACAAATCGAAGATACTTTTGATGTTACATTTACCATGGAGGAATCTATTATATCTTCAGAAACAGATCAGATAAACAAAGACAAACTATTAAAGACTTTAGAAACGCTTTCTGGAAGACAAAAAGAGGTGATTTATCTACGTTTTTATAATGGGTTTACTCCAGAAGAAGTGAGCGAGGTAATGAATATTAGCAATCAATCGGTAAGAAATTTACAAGCCTCTGCCCTTAAAAAAATGAGAAATAATATGGGTGATGGTATCAATTTGGTCTTACTCGGATTTTTTATTGAAAATTTCTATTAAAAATTGAGTACAAACCTCATTCTGTTCACTTTACTGAATATAACTAGAAAAAAATGCCGTCAATTGATAAATATATAGAGAATAAAGATTTTGTTGCTTGGGCGTTAGGGGACGACTCCTTTAATGACTACTGGAAACAATATTTAGATCAGCATCCTGAAGAATCTGAAGATATTGAGGCTGCCAAATCTTTTGTACAGAAAACTTCTGTAAAAGATCCTTATTTCTCCGTTCAGAGAGAAAAGGAATTGTGGGATCAGATCTCTGCCAAAGTAGTTCCTAGTAAAACGACCAAAACTGTTTCTATGCAATGGTGGAAATATGCTGTAGCTGTAGTTGTATTAGGGTTCATAGCTTCTTTCTATTTTCTGTACTTTGTGCCAAGTAATCATGTTGAAATTGCACATAAAGGCTATACAAAAGATGTGGATTTACCAGATGGATCTAAGGTCGCTTTAAATGCTGAATCAACGATATCATTTAATAAATCTGAGTTTTCTAAGGAACGTCTTATCGAACTGAAAGGAGAAGCCTTCTTTGAAGTAGAGAAAGGCACGTTATTCCAAGTACAATCTGAAAAAGGTAATGTGACCGTTCTTGGTACAAGTTTCAATATTTATTCTAGAAACGATAAATGGACGGTTGAATGTTTCTCTGGTAAAGTTTTAGTAGAAGATAGAGCAGGTAAATCGGTCACTTTAACCAAAGGTGAAGGTGTAGCATATAAGGATGGTGACTTCGTTTCTTTAAATACTAAAGGAAAATTACCGTCTTGGAAACAAGGTATATTTACTTATCAAAATGAAACTTTGGAAGAGGTATTCCAAGAGGTGCAAAGACAATTTGATGTACGCATCATATATAAAAACCCTAAAGTTCAACATTTAAGATTTACAGGTACAATTACCAACAAATCTTTGGAAACTACTTTAGAAGTAATTTCGAAAACAATGGGTATCAATTATCAAATTAACAAGGATAAAAAAGAGGTTGAGATCTCTATGTAATTACTTTATTTTTCTGACTTCTTTACTTTATACTACGAACATTATTGCCCAAGAGGAAGTCACTTTCACTGCTCAATTTCATGAGGAGCCTATTCAACACGTCTTTAAAGAAATAGAAAAGACATTCAATGTTTATATTTCTTATAGCGAGAAAACCCTAAAAGAACATAAGGTAACAGCCTCAATTCAAAAGGCGAATTTGTACACAACATTAACCCAAACATTGGCTGGATCTTCTTTAGTTTTTGAGGAAGTGGACGACAAATTTATTGTGATTAAAACAAAAGTCTATGCAAAAATAGAACTAGAAGGCAGAGTCACTGATGAAAATAATGAACCTCTACCCTATGCTTTTATCAAAATCAAAAACACTGGGCTTGCTTCTGATACGGAAGGTAGATATCATATTGTGGCATTTGAAAACGATAGCTTAACTTTTTCTTATTTGGGGTATTATCCTCAAACATTATCTATACAAAAAGTACTTGATAAAAAAGGGGGCATCAAATTATATAGAAATACACAGGAACTTCCGGAATTGGTCTATGAAAAACAGCTGAATGAAATCAGTCAGGTCAACCAAGTGGCCGGTATGGGTAAAGAAGTAAAAAACTCAGGAATAGGCAATCTATCCACTGCTGAAAATGATAATTTATATTATGCGGTAAAGTTGCTTCCTAGTGTGAGTAATACCGGATTTTCTTCCGCTTTAGAAGTAAGAGGTGGAGAGGAGGATCAGAACCTCACTTTGGTTGATAAATTCCCGATGTATCAGTTGGATCATTACTTCGGATTGGAGAATGTGATCAATCCTGATTTAACCAATTCGGCTACTTTTTATGCAGGCGGATTTAATAGTCAATATGGCTCGAGGATATCCAGTATTTTAGATATCCGTTTAAAAAATCCACCATTAGATTATGTAGAAGGAAATGTTGGAGTAAGTTTATTAGGTTACAAAGGATATTTATCTTTACCCATCGTTAAAGGAAAACTAGCCGTTTTGGGATCTTATAGAAAATACCATGGAGCCATTGAAAAATGGTTGTATGATAGAGCAAAATCTACAGATATAGAAAATTCGGATTACAACCCGGATCAATTGGCACTTTACCAACAGCAACTTTCCCCTGAAATTGATTACCACGATGCCAACGCAAAAATGGTGTATCAGATGAGTGAGTCTGATGAGTTATCGTTTAGTTTTTTAAACTCAAGAGATAATTATTATACCTCTTATGATTTAAGACCTAGACGTCTTAATCGATTAAAGTTTACCAATAGCGATGAGCGTTTCTGGAAAAACAATGCATTTACCTTAGAGTGGAAAAAAGAAAAAGAGAACTTCACATCATCAGTCTATTCTTCTTATTCTGAAAATGAAAGATATAGAAAAAAGATATTTCATGTAAGAGATACTACTCGTGTATTGCCACAGCAACGAACTTTGGAGACCTATCAAAAGCTGAAGGATTTTAGTATTCATTCCGATCAGTCGATAAAGTTTAATAAAGGAGTATTTGATTTTGGTGCAGTCTACTCTTCTTTTAATGTGCAAAAAGAACTCAAACCAGAATCGTATTTTTCCTATTACGTAGATAGCACACATCAATCACATCAGTTAGGTATCTATTCTCAATATACTTTTAACCTGAAGAGATTAAAGCTAACTGCAGGAGGAAGACTTTGGTATTATCAACCGACTGCTAAACCTTATTTTGCTCCAAGATTACAAGGAGAATTGGCATTGGATCCTCAAAATAAATATGCTTTTACTTTCTCTATGGGTAGGTATTATCAGTTTATCCGTGAGTTATCTGATGAGTTGACCTATGATAGCTATTGGATTATTTCTGATGGAAATCGTATTCCAGTAATCAATGCTAATCATTTTATTGGAGGATTTAAAGCACGACAAAAAAGTCATACTTTTAATATAGAAGGCTATTTGAAAAATAGTGACGGAGAAATGTCGGATCTGGCTTTTAGAAATGTCGTTTTCTTTAGGGATTATATTGGAACAGGTCAGTCGTATGGTGTCGATATGATTTACGAGTACAATCATAAAAATTGGTACAACTACATCAGTTATGGCTACAACCAATATGTGAAAACGTATACTGAGAGAGAACAAGAGAAAAAAACAACACATTTGGTTCAGCTTGCTTCTGTGTACACCAACAAACATTGGAAAATTGGTTTAACATGGTTGCTTAGAGATGTAAATTACGATATCAATTCTTTATTGGCTTCTCGTTCTTCTAACACTGATAACCCTTCCACTTATTCACCCTATGACGTTCCTCTTTACCATCGGTTAGATTTCACTTCTTCTTATGGATTCCGACTTGGCAAACGTTCAAAGGGTGAAATTGTATTTACAGTATATGACCTCTACAATCAAAAAAATACAGAGGAAAGACAGATTACTTCCTTAGGCTCTGATAGCTTGGAGTTTATACTTACAGATATTTCTCAATTAGGTATTTTGCCAAATCTATCTTTTAATCTAATTTTTTAATCATTTTAAGGATTGTTATAAATAAAACATAATTTATTATTTGCAAATGTTTACATAACTATTAAATTTGTGAATATAATAAGCAAACGTGTTTCATAATTACCTATACCTAATTCAATTTTTTAAATCATAAACAAACTGGTCGTTAATGTAACACACTTGTAAATACCTTTTACTACTTATCATTTTTTTGATACTAAATATGAAAAATTCAGGCAATCTATATCCAAAGAATTCAAAGCAAGCAGAACTTAACCGAAAGAAACAAACTCTCTTTGATCAAGGATGGAACGAATCTCCAGACATCTACATTGATAGGTTAAAGAAAATGTTGCAAGACAGTCAAAGATACATTGACAAATTACACAAAACAGTGTATGATAAGAATCAGAAAATGGAGGATATGCAAAATCACATCTATTTTCTTGAAGATGAACTGTATCATTTAACGAACCAACCTCAAGAAAACTTTGAAGGTCAAGAAGATCAAAATCAAATGTTCGAAATGCACAAGAATGATAACTATTCTGATGAACAGGGTAATTATGATATGATGCATAAAGAGGATTCACAAGATATTAAAAGAGACTTGGCTTATTAGTCATAAAATATATTTAGCAAGAAGAGGTTATTTCATTGTTATGGAATAACCTCTTTTTTTTATGTGGTGATTTTACTTAATTAGGGGAAATTTAAACTTTCAAAGAATCATCAATTTTACTGGAATGAAGAAAACTACCTTATTAATAGGTTTTCTGATGTCACTTTTTTGTCTAAGTGCATTTGCTCAAACCAAAAACATCACCCTCGAAAACATATGGTCTGAATACAAATTCTACCCTCGTTCTGTAAGTTCTGTACGTTGGATGAACGATGGCGGATTTTACTCTAGCTTAGAGAAGAATCAGATTGTGAAAAATAATGTTGCTACTGGGGAGGCGGTGGAAACTATCTTAAATGGTAATGATCTAAATATTGCTATCGCTGGCTATTCTTTTTCTGCAGATGAGTCTCAGATGTTATTAATGACGGACAGAGAAGCTATCTATAGAAGATCATTTAAGGCGGAATATTATATCTACGATTTTTCATCAAAGAAACTTTCGAAGCTTTCTGATAATGGAAAACAATCGTATGCTACCTTATCACCTGATGGTAAAAAAGTAGCTTTCGTAAGAGAAAACAACCTTTTTGTTGTGGAATTGGCCGATATGAAAGAAACGCAATTAACGAAAGATGGAAAATTCAATCATATCATCAACGGTTCTGCCGATTGGGTATATGAGGAGGAATTCTCTATGGCAAAAGCGTTTACTTGGTCGCCTGACAGTAAGAAAATTGCTTACCAAACATTTGATGAAACGGAAGTACCTGAATACAATATGCAATATTGGGGACAGTTATATCCTCAAGATTACAGATTTAAATACCCTAAAGCGGGAGAGAAAAACTCTATCGTTTCAGTATCTGTGGTGGATTTAACTTCGGGTAAGCATCAAAAAATGGATATTGGTAAAGAAACTGATATTTACATTCCTAGAATTCAGTGGACACAAGATTCAGGTATCTTATCGATGATCAGAATGAATCGTCTTCAGAATAAATTGGAAATTCTTCATGCAAGTGCTTTAACTGGTAGCAGTGAAGTCGTGCTTTCAGAAGAATCGAAAACTTACGTAGATCTTGATTACAATGATGATTTAACGTACTTAAAAGACGGTAAGCATTTTATCTACACTTCTGAGCAAAGTGGTTATAAGCATATTTACTTGTATGATATCAACGGTAAGTTGGTACGTCAGATTACAAATGGGGAGTGGGAAGTAACTTCTCTAGTAGGTATTAATGAGAATGTAAAAAAGCCGGTTATTTACTATATCTCTAACGAGGAAAATGACTTGGACCGTGACTTCTACTCTATCGACTTGTACGGTAAGAAAAAAGTAAAGCTTTCTACAAAAGCAGGTCAAACTCGAGTGAATATGAGTCATGACTTCAGTTACTATATCGCTGTTCATTCATCGGCTAATGAAGTATCTACTACTTCTCTTTTCAAAACGAAAAAGAATGAGTTGGTGAAAGTATTGGTAGACAATGCTCAGTTTAAAGGTACTATTGAAGAATATGGTTTCGTAAACAAGGAATTGTTCACTTTCAAAACAGAAGATGATGTTGAGCTTTATGGTTATATGCTAAAGCCTGCTGATTTTGATGCGGACAAGAAATATCCAGTGTTGATGTTCCAATACTCAGGTCCGGGATCTAATCAAGTAGCGAATTCTTGGGGTGGAAGTAACTATGCATGGCATCAGATGTTGACGCAAAAAGGATATATCGTTGCAGTGGTCGATCCAAGAGGAACAGGTTCAAGAGGTAGAGACTTCAAACATGTTACCTACAAACAATTGGGTAAATACGAGGCGATCGATCAAATTGCTACAGCAAAATGGTTAGGTGAGCAAAACTATGTGGATGCTTCTAGAATTGGAATCTGGGGATGGAGTTTCGGTGGATATATGTCATCGTTATGTTTATTTACTGGAGCTGATCATTTCAAAATGGCCATTGCCGTTGCACCGGTAACGAACTGGAGATATTATGACACTATTTATACGGAGCGTTTCCAAGCATTACCTCAAAACAATGCAAGTGGTTATGACGATAACTCACCTATTCATCACGTAGATAAATTGAAAGGGAAGTTCTTCTTAATCCACGGTACTGGCGATGACAACGTTCACGTACAAAACTCATTTGATTTATCAACAGCATTAATCAAAGCAAATAAGCAGTTTAGAGAATTCTATTATCCAAATAAAAACCATGGCATCTATGGAGGTAATACAAGATTGCACTTGTACACTCAGATGACAGAGTTTGTGGAGAATAATTTATAATGATAATGTCTTGCCTTAAACATCATCAATAAATTAGGGCGAGCATGAAATAAAAAACACCACTTTTAAGGTCTAAACAGACTTTGAAAGTGGTGTTTTTTTTGAAGAAAAATCGATTCAAATAGGGCGTTTGAAAAGGTAGTAAAGAGAAAATCCCTTTACTACCTCAGATGTTTTCATCAATTAAAAGTAGTTATTATCAACATCATAAATTATATACACGAGTTTACACTCAAACTATAAGTAGTCTCCACCTAATGCCATATAAAGGTTTATCCTTTGTGAAATCTTCTCATATTTTAAATTCAATTGGTTGGTTGATTCGTCAATCAATTGAAGTTGCTTCTGTAATAGGGTAAACATATTCTCGTTACCTACTTGGTATTGCTTTTCAGACAATTCGTAGGTTCTTTGCAGCTTTTCTAACGCTACATTCGATTGTTCGAAACGACCTTCTACTGCTGCTACTCCATTCAAACTTGTTTCTACTTCGCTTAAAGCATTTAAATATGATTTAGCATAGTATAAAACCGCTTGTTTTTGTTGCTCGTTTTGGATAGCAATATTGGTTTTAATGGCTCCTCCTGTAAAGATTGGAGTAACCAAACCACCACCAATACTTAAGATTGGATTCGACAAATTCCACATTCCTTGTAATGTTTTATTTGCCCCTCCAAATGTAGTATTTAGTGTAAGTGATGGCCATCTTGAAGCTTCGGCCACCTCTTTGCTGTAGAATGCTTGAGCCACTGCGAACTGAGAAATCATAATCTCAGGTCTGTTTTCCAACATACTTAATGGTAGTTCCGCCGGAATATTTGATGACAACATCATAAGGTCTTCCTCTACGGCTAACTCACCTTTAGGATAACGTCCCATCAGTAGTTCAATCGCTCTTTTTGTGTCTTGTTCTACCTGATCAAGAATCACCAAAGTTTCCTTGTATTTGGCAATTTGTGCTTCCATTTGAAGAACATCAGATTCTTTAGCCATACCTACTTTTAATCGAACTTGATTAAACTCAGACATCGACTCTGTTGTCTCAATAGCCTCTTTGATTAACTTCTTTTGCTCAGTAATATATACCGAAGTATAATATGCTCTTGCAATAGAAGCTGCCAATACTTGTTTTAACTTTTTCTGTACGTACTCCGCAGAATAGATCATTGTTTCTGCTGCCTTATTTCCATAACGCAACTTTCCCCAAAGGTCCATTTCCCAAGAAGCATTCACGATACCGTAGGAAGGACCTGCTGCATTTTGCACTGGCAAATAAGCAGCTGAAGCTCCAATTCCTACTTGCGGTTTCATTCTTGATTCAGCTAATCGAAGGCCTAAATTTGCTTGTTCAATTCTGGATGACGCGATCTGAACATCAGCATTATATTTATATGCCTCTCTAATTAGTGTATCAATATTTTCAGTCTCCCATTCTTTTACCCAATCCATTTCCATTTTTTGGGTAGAATCCATCTCTTTAAATACCCAATCATTAGGGATAGACATGTTTTCTAGGGCAGTATTGTCCTGTTTGATAGCTTCCTTAGTGGGTGCCTCTTTTAAGTTTAAACAACTACTAAGAGTAACTGATCCCACAAAGAAGAACATCAATGATTTTAATAATTTCATGATGATTGGTGGATTTTAGTGCGCTTTTAAGATCAAGTAATTTACTTTCGCAGAAATACGAATCATTACTTTACGAATGATGTAGAACGGTTGTGTCTGTGATGTATACACAGCAACTGAACCATTCGCACCCATTGGGATGTCTGCTTCCTCTGAAACAAGCTTCACTAAATACTTTCCTCTTTTCTGAACACCTTGATCGATCGTTGGCAACATACCAGAAGGAAGTAATTGACCTCTACTCGATGCCCATACAATAGATTCTACTTTTCCATTGTAGATTACACCTGGCTTAGAAGCAAACGTTAAGTCTACTTCGTTACCTTCTTCCATCTTATGCAACTCGTTCTGATCGAAAGAAGCAATGATATTCTGACGTCCTTCTACCAAAGTCATAAGGTCTGCCAATGGCAATGCCATAGCACCTTTTCTTAGCTGAAGGTTAACCACTGTAGCATCAATTGGTGCTTTTACCACTGTCTGCTCTAAATCCCATTCTGCTCTTTCCAAACGTGCAACAAGTTCTGCAACAGATACTTGCTCACCATTGTATTCCGCTTTAATTGTTGCTAAAATAGAAGCTTCCTGTGCTTTTAATTGCATTAATTGTGCTTCTAATTGCTTCACGTTGTTTTGTGCTTGTTCCAAGTCAAAACGGTTACCAGCATTCGCATCAACTAGTTCCTGGAATTGTGCTTGACGAGTTCTTGCTAATTCCAATTGCGCCTCTACTGCTTTTCTATTGGCTCTAATGGCATCAACATTTCTATATTGTACACTTACTGAAGCTCTTGCTTTCTCGATAGAAGCTTTGATACCTTCAATTTGTGCTTTAAAAGGAGCTTGTTCGATGGTGAATAAAGTATCGCCTTTAGCAATTCTGCTATTTTCTTTAACGAAAACTTCATCTACACGACCTCTAACATTCGCCTTAATTTGTACTGTTTTATTATATACCCTAACATCATCTGATGATGGCATGATGGCGTTCATCGTTAAGATTACACCTGTTACACCGATAACCGGGATTAAAAATACAATAATCTTAGATGTAGTATTCCAAGCTAAAAGTTTGAACTTGATAAAAACCAACCAAACGATTAGACCATAAACGATTAATATTAAATCTAACATGAGAAAATAAATTTAAATAGGTTTAAGTTATGCGACTTCTTTGACTTCTTCCTTAGTGTTTTTCTCACCGAAAGAAGCTTCGTCAGCTTGGAAAAATTGTAAAGGATTTGAGTAGGCCCAAACTAAAGCTAATGGCCATAGCATTCCGCCCATCACTAATGACAATAAGCACATCATATGGATAGAATCTGCTTGAGGGTGATTACGTTTTTTTGCAATCTCTTCTGGAATAATATGTATTTTCCAAAAAATCCACGCACCTATTACAGGTACAACTGTAACTACTACCCAAGCCATAATGTCTGCGAAAGAATTTACTTTCTCTGGACTAATCATAGCCATTGCGTTATTAGGTAATGTAGACAGTATTGTGAATAAAATAAAGGATAAGGTAGTTATCTTTTTCATATCAAGTGGTGTTAATTAAGTTTTTGGTAAAGCGAAAACTCTGACATTTTTGTGCTTTACAATTTCATGTAATAATCATTCAATACTTAAATTGGATGAATTAGCAATTGATTCAATACAAACATAATTGATTACATAACAATCTAATTATTCAATAAATCATTAATAGTTATGCGATTGTTCACTTGATTTTTATTAGGTTTTAGTAATGAACATTTACAAATTAAACACAATTAGTTTATTAATAGCTACTTAGTTTTTGATATCGATTCAACATATTATGCGAACAGATAAATAAAAAAGAATATTCACATAAGTAACAAAATTACACTTGTTTTACATCAAACATAATTAATATAAGTTTCTTAAACCTTCAAACACTTCAGTATAACCTCCTTTTTTAAATTGTGTTGGTGTGAGTCCAGTTTCTTTTTTGAATAGATTTGTAAAATGTGTTACAGAGTTATATCCTACTTTATTGGCAATTTCTGAGATTCCTAAATTAGTCCCTACAATTAAAGATTTTGCTTTTTGCATCCTTAAGAATTTTATATAATCGTACATAGAATATTTAAAGTAATCTTTAAACAAGTGATGCAATTTGGTTTTAGAAAACCCTATTCGCTTACATAAATCTTCTATAGATATTTCCTCTTCGAGATTGTCTTTGATGTACTGTTCCAATTCATCCAACTTCCCTTGGATCTCTTTTTTCATAGAATACTTAGCCTCTGCTCCATCAGTTAGCCTATAATAGACTTCTGACACAATCATTAAAACAACACCTTTATAAATAGGTTTTCGAAGCTCTAAAGGATAACTTCTAGACATCAACTGTTCTAAAGTTTTTTCAAAATGAACTCCATATTCCATTTTATTAAAAAATGTACGGTTTGTTTCGATGCCTATATCAAAATAAGAGTGGGATTTCAGAAAATCTTTAAAATTCCTTTTTAACCAATCAAAAGAAACATATAGTGTTAAGAAAGTGTGGTGCAAATTCGCAGGGAAATTTCCATAAATAGAGGAGTTATCAGAATAGATTAAAATATTTTTTTCATCTGATAAACTTTTATCGGGAAAATGACTCAACGTCATCCCTTCTGGATAGCCATGAAAAGCAAACTCAAAAACCATAAATTTGGCTTTCGATTTTCTTCCATGTTCTTTGAATAATACATTATGATTGAGGGTCACATCAGAATATCGAATAAATAAACCGTCTTCAATATTGATTAATTCAAACCTTGCCTTTCCCAGGTCATTATCCATGACGAGGTGTTTATCACTTTCCTCTATAAAAGGACCAATCTGAGGAGCTGCTTCTACTACCCAGTTTTCTCTATCAAATATTTCGACTATAATTTGGTCCTCTTTCATGTTTCTTAAATTGATTTCATTATCAATCTATTCAATTTAAATAAAAAAAACTCCTTTTATTAAAAAATAAAAGGAGTTTAAAATAGATGTGATAATACTATGCTAAACTGTCGCTGTTACTTCAGCCAACAAGTATTTTTTGAATTTTTTGAAATCGGCCTCTAATAAAGTCGCTTTTTTAGGACGATCGATGATCTCCTGTAACCTTTGAGGGATTTCTAGTTTTTTATTGATGACAGGCTCAACAATCTCAACAAATTTCACTGGGTGAGCTGTTGATAAGAATACACCTGCTGTTTTCTTTCCTATTTCTTCTTTATCCATATAATCCTTCAACGCTTGGTAGCCAATTGCTGAGTGAGGACAAAGAATATATTTCGTTTGATCATATACTTCTTTCATTGTATCACGAGTTTCCTCGTCAGTGAAATAAGTACCTGTTACCCTTTCTTTCAACGTTTCGAAATCGTTGTTATGCAACTCCAATAAACGTGGGAAGTTCGAAGGGTTACCTACATCCATAGCATTTGATATGGTAGCTAATGATGGACGAGGTTGGAAGATCTCAGTTCTTAAATAAACTGGAACAACTTTATTCGCATTAGTTGCCGCAATAAAGTGCTCTACCTTTAATCCCATTCTGTTGGCAATCATACCACCACACAAGTTACCGAAGTTACCTGATGGAGTACAGAAGATCACTTTTTTAAATCCTTCTCTCTTTAACTGAGCAAATGCGTTAAAGTAGTAGAATGATTGAGGAATTAAACGGCTAATATTAATAGAGTTCGCTGATGTTAAATTCAACGTCTCTGCAAGTTCTTTGTCTAGGAATGCTTCTTTTACCAATCGCTGACAGTCATCGAATGTACCTTCGATTTCTACCGCTTTGATGTTACCACCATTGGTTGTTAACTGTTGTTCTTGGATAGGACTTACTTTACCTTTAGGATAAAGAATAGTCACTTGAATTCCTTCCACCCCAAAGAAACCCTGTGCCACAGCACTACCTGTATCGCCAGAAGTGGCTACTAAAATATGTAACTTCTCACCTTTGTCTAAGAAATAAGACATTAGTCGAGCCATAAACCTTGCACCAAAATCTTTGAATGCTAGGGTTGGTCCGTGGAACAATTCAAGAGAATAAATCTGATCCACAACTTTTACGATAGGTGCATCAAAATTTACTGCATCGTCTACAATTTTACGAATTTCTTCAGACGGTACATCTTCGCTTAATAAAGCATTGGTCACTTCATAAGCAATATCTTGAAATGATAGTTTTTCGATGTTATCAAAAAACTCCTGAGGTAATTTTGCAATTTTCTCAGGCATATATAACCCGTTATCTTCAGGTAATCCTTTAAATAAGGCTTTCTTTAAGCTGGCCTCTTCGGCTTGTCGTTTAGTACTGTAATAGATCATCGTTCTCTCTTTTCGCACTCCTACAATTTTTGATTTTCAATAAGTATGTCCGGGTGTTTATTGAAAATATCTCAAGCAAAGATATGTATTTTCTAAAAAATTTCAATAAAACATGTAGTTTAATAATCATTTTACAATAAAATCACCCACATTCTTGTTATATTTTTTTTTATTTTAGTGGTTTGATACAATTTCAACATAAATTGTGATATTCCTCTAATGACTATGAAAAACATATCAACCCTAATATTTATAACTCTATTATCCTTTTTATCATTCCAAACCGAGGCAAAAAAGATTGCTTTAGTGATCGGAATAGATACTTACGTTCCTAAGGAACAGGTCAATCAAAAAATTACATGGAAGAATTTAAATGGTGCAGTGCGTGATGCAAATGCGATGGCAAATGTACTAAAGTGTAAATATCAATTTGATGAGATTCGTTTGCTAGATTCGCCTGATAAGACCACAATGCAGGAATTAAAATCATCTTTTCAATGGCTAGTGGATCAGACCAAGAACGGTGATATTGTATTCGTTTATTATGCAGGACATGGCTCACAGGTAGAAAACTCCATGCACTTTGAGGCCGATAAGATGCAAGAATGTATTGTTCCTTCGGATGCTTATAAAGGTGATCAAAATTATATTTTAGATATAGAACTTAATAAATACTTCTTGGGTATCACTAAAAAGAAAGGAAAATTAACCACCATTTTTGATAGCTGCCATAGTGGATCTGTTACTAGAGGTGCAAGTTCTGGAACATCTCCTGAACCTGTAACAAGAAGTTTGAATTATACTTTCCCCGACATCAAAACGACTGTGGAGAAAACGATTCCTCCTTCAACACAGGGTGCTTTAGTGATCTCGGCTGCACAAAATAACGAATTAGCTTCTGAGACGGTTAATCAAGAAGGTCTTCCACAAGGGGCTTTTACAGATGCTTTTCTAAAGGCGATCAATGCTTCACCTGCTCAGGAAGATGCGGCTACTTTAGAAAAAAGAATCCGTTCGCTTTTAAGGTTCAGTGGTAAAACACAGACGCCTACTTTTGAAGGTGATAAAGAACGTATGTCGAGCTCTCTTTTTGGAGAGGTAGTATCTTCTTCTGATTCTCCATTATTCTTTGTGGAGAAGATAAATGCAGCAAACGGTGAATTAAAAATATTGGGAGGAGCTGCCTTACAGTTAACCAAAGGTAGTATTTTAAGTGATGACAAAGGAAATGAAATTGAAATCACTTTACTCGATGGTATGACCAACTCTTATGGCAAAGTAGCCAAAGGCCAACTATCTGATATTAAAGAGGGTGACGCATTTGAAATTAAAACACTCATTCATAAAGGAACGGCCAACCTAAAGGTATATATTCCAGTTAGCTCTTTATCGGATGATCAATTAAAAGGTTTTTCCACTACAATTGCTTCTCTTTCTAGTGATTTTAATATGGTAAAACCATGGGATAGTCATCAGTTTACTGTGGCCTACCAAGAAAGTGAAAAGTTATGGGTCATGACTTCTCATGATGGCAACCAAAGATCGAACAAATCACTTGATAAAAAGAGCATTGAGTTAATGCTAAAAGAATTAGGAGGAACAAAAACAAGTACATTATCTGTTATTCTTCCATTATCAAAAGAGAAAAGTAATAAATTAAATGCAACATTAAAGGAGACGGCCACTCAGGTAACAAACAATGAGAATGAAGCTTTGTATAGTTTAGCCGGGATTTCACATCAAGGAAAATTGGCTTACTCCTGGGTCTTACTCTCTGCTGATGTTTCTCAGAATAATGAGTTAAGAACGCTGCCACTATATGCCGATCCTCAAATTTCAACATCATCCAACTTTATATTTAACCTAGAAAGCCAAGCACAAAAAATCGGTGCCGCTAAAAAGTGGATGACGTTAAGATCGCCAGTAAAGATGACATTCCCTTACGAACTCTGCTTGATCAATTTAGACAACAACGAAGTAATTAATGAGGGCAAAGTGTATGAAGGACAAAATATGCGTTTGGCTTTTAAAAAGGATCAAACACTTTTCCCTGCCTGGAAAAAACAAAACATGTTCCTGTATGTCTTCATCATCGATAATGCTGGAGGAATGCAGTTGGTTCTCCCTTATCAATTCTCGGACAATAAATCAGATAATATCTTAGAAGGATATGCTAAAGATGTAGTTCCTGTTAACTTAGAAGGAAACTATATCGATTTTACGGTATCCGGAACGGGAGTAGATAAAATGTTCTTACTCGCTTCCGAAGAAGCCATTCCAAATGCTGAAATGCTATTTAATGTTGACGGTGTGAGAAGTCAATCAAGAGGAGAAGCACCTAATGCACTTACTGATCTTCTTGGTAGTATCAACACCAACACAAGAGGTTTGAGTATGAAACCTAGACGTGTGGAGACGGTGTGGAGTATCAGCTCGAAGGTATTTGAGTCTTGTGAGGCACAGTAAATTTTAGGGAATAAGTAATAGGTAATAACTAATAAGAGAAGCCATTAAGTGATTTTTAGATTGCTTGATGGCTTTTTTATATGTAACAATTTTATGGTTGGTTACTTATGTTTTATTAATTAGTAACATTGTAACTTTTTTATTTAGTTTGCAGTTAAACAACTATCTATAACATTAAATAATCGAATACTATGCCTGTTTTCACAGCTACATTAAAACACTCCGGTACTACTAATGGAGTGAGATACGAAAAAGGAATGTCTGTTCAAGTGGTCTCTCAAACCACTTCCAATCCACTTACTGTAAATGGAGGAAAACCTGTCATCGACGCATTTATGCGTATGTATGGAATTGATATTAAAAAAGCGGGGTTGGTGAGCTCGGCGTATGTGGAGGTTAGATTAGGATAGTTTTCAATAACCTTTAAAAGATTAACATCATTTATTATGAATACAAAAGATACTATTTTATCAATTTCAGATAAATACGAATTAAAGAATATTACTGAAAAAATAAATAAATTTAAAGCAACAGAAGAGAATGTAAATGTTGCTTTTTTAGGTGAATTTTCATCAGGTAAAACCTCTTTAATCAACGCTTTACTTAAAAAGAAGTTTTTACCAATGTTTGACAAACCTACAACAGCTGTTATTACCGAAATTAAATCCGGAGATAAAAATAAGTTTGAAGTAGTAGCAACAGATATAGATGGTTCTGAAAATCGAAGAGAAATTTCTGTTTCAAATCTAGCAGAGGAAGTTCAAAAAGATTCAAATAACAATCGTATTGAAATTGAAATAAAAAATACAGAGTTATTAGATGAAAAAACAGTACTCATTGACACTCCTGGTGTTGCCTCTATTAATGATACACATTCAGATGTTACTTATGGGTATTTACCAACAGTTGATGTTGCTTTTGTGGTTGTGAATGTAAATATGGGCAGTATTTCAAAAGGGTTAGAGCAATTTATCAATCAATATCCTGATGATATTAAATCTAAAATCTATTTTGTGCTAACACATGTAGATACAAAATCTGAAGCACAAGTAGAAAAACTTGAAAATGAGTTTAAAACTGCTTTATCTCCAATTATTGCCAATCCTAAAATTTTCAAAGTATCTTCTAAAAAAGCAATTGAAGGGAATACAAATAATAACACCGAACTTTATCAAAGATCTGGTGTCGCTGAAATTGCAAATGTTATTTCTAATGAAATTCCACAATATAAATTAGAAGTACAAAGGAAAAAAGAAAATGAATTTTTAAAGCAATGTAATAAAGATCTGTTAGTACAACTTGAAACTATCAAAGATGGATTGTCATATAATTCCGAAGAGTATGATCAAGAAATTAAGACAATATCAGCAGAACTTGAAAAGTTACAAAGAGCGGAAAAAAGTCTAAAACAGGAATTGCAAAATACAAAAAATGATATTACTCTAAACGCTAGACGTATAGCTGCTAATATTACACCTGAAATACTCAGCCTAATGACTCAAAATGGTGATATTTCTGAAAGTATTGTCAAAATGGTGGACGGTATTCAAAGACAAATTGAATTAGGGCTAGATTCATTAGAAAAAGTGGAAAACCCTACACTTGATGAACAAATCAAGAATAGTGTATTGCAGAGTATTGAACAAGAATTTAGAGGTACTTTTGAGACTGCAAATAGTATTTCTGGTATTGCTAATATGGCATTAACAGCTTATATAGGTGGAGGTACAGGAGTTGCAGGAAATTTATTAGAAATGGGAATTGGTAAACTTTTAAATGACACTGCAGAAACGAGTAAATCTACTTCTACTACTAAATCCACGAACACCAATACTGCAAAAGGAAGTAGTTTTAAATCAATGGCAGGATCATTTATTAATCAATTAAATATAATTGGACGTGGAAAAGATTTTCTCCTAGAAAAAACGATGTCTGATAAGATTAATTTTTCTCTACAAAATAAAGCATCAGAACAAGTTAACATTGCTTTTAACTATGTTGAGAAGTCACTCTCAAAAGTATTGGATAGTGAGTATTTACAACCAATTAATGAAAAGCAAGAGGCTTTAAAAGCTATTCGAGGTCAAAGAAATAACTCTTTTGATCAAATTGATGCAAGTAAACAAGCGATTAAAAACGATATTCAACAACTTCAAGTTTTATCACTATAAACAATAGACATCATGAGTAAAAAAATAAATATAGATAAGTTTCAAAATATATTAGAAAGTTATAGTCGCTATATATTATATCCTCTACACACAAACTCTTACTACTTCATTAACAGTATTCTTCCTAATCCAGAAGAAAGGAAAGGTGAATTAGTAGAAAAAAATAATAATATAAGAGATCTTGAAAAAGAACTAACTAGCCTTGAGTCAGAAATTAAAAAAGGGAATGAACCTTTAAAACTAGGCATTGTTGGTGGTTTTTCTACTGGTAAATCGTCTTTTATTAATGCTCTTATTGGGGAAGAATTACTTGGCGTTAAATTACAGCCTGCAACAGCACAAGTAACATACCTCAAATATGGGGAAAAGTTAACCTATAAAAAAGTATTAAAGAGTGGAGAAGAAATTATAATATCTCCTGAGGTCTATCAAAATGCAAGTAATCATGCTGATAATAATGTGGCAAAAGCAGGTGATAGTGATCTTTCCCACTTTTTAATTACTTATCCTGCTCCATTTCTCAGTACCATTAATATCATTGACACTCCAGGTTTCTCTTCAGAAAGTAAAGCTGATGATGAAGTAACAAAAGGTTGGATTGATGAACTTGATGCTTTAGTGTGGCTATTTGATGCTAATAAAGTAGGAGATAAAGAAGAGGCTGATTTATTAAATCAATACCGTGATAAAAAAATCATTGGAATTATTAATAAAATTGATTCTAAACCTCCTAGTGTTCGAGAAAAAATTAAAGCTGAGGTTGAAAAAACATATGCATTTGATTCTGTATTCTTCTATTCTGCTAAAAAAACATTAGATGCTATTACAGGTGAAGTTGAACGAGATGTCCAATTAGAAGCTCTTATTGAAATTTTATTAGAAAATACCGCCTCAAAAGATGATTTACAAATAGATATTTCTGCAAAGGAAATAACTGTTCAAAAGAATGGTGATACTCTGTATAATGAAAAGAAAATTCGTGTAAAAGAAAATAAATTTAAAGAATTTGAAGATGCTTTTCAAAATAGACTTACAGATCTTAAACAAGAAGTACAAAGTATTCTTTTAGAGAACGTGGGTGAACATTACACAGAATTAAATGATTTCAAGTATGAGGTTATTGATGACCTTTCTAGAGAAGTAAATGCTTTACATAAGCAGTTTATTATTGAAGATAAGAAGTTAAGAAAAACATTTGAAGATACAGATAATAACTTAAAAGAATTTTTAGGTAACGAGTTTGATTCATGGCAAAAAGACTTTTTTAATAAACTATTTGATAAAATATTTCAAATACGAGTAGATTCAGGCATTTTTTCAAGCTCAACAATGATTGAAACAAGAACTGATGATCATGACAAAGCATATTACGACGATCTCAAACAACGTACTGAGAATCGTTTTAATAGCTTCCTAAATACAATATTAAATAATTATGGTAATACACTAAATAATCTTCAACTGGGAGATCCTAAAGAAATTTCCACTTTATTTGGAGATTCATATAATATGCTTTCTACCATTATTGAAGGTCTTGTTGAATCAACAATTGATGGTACAAAAGCTGTAATTAACTGTTTTGAAGATTATGAAACTTCTAATGCTAATGATGCTAAAGAATGGTGGACTTATAATTTAGACCTTGCAATTCCCGACGAACAATTAAGAGATTATGTAGCAGTAATTGTTAGTGATGATTTCTTTGACATTTGTCAGAAAAGAAGTAATGATTACCAACATTACATCAGCGAGTTAAAAGAAATTCAAGAACTAATTAATAACCTATAATAACAATGTCAGAATCATTATTAGCAGGCTTCCAAAAAGATAAAGAAAATCTTCAAAAGGTTTTTCGTCAAATTATAGATCAAAATATTGCTCCTTGTGAAGCACAAGGAAAAGAATATACTAAAGAATCTGTACAACAGTTAAGCGACGACCTTGATAAAGCAGAATTTACGATTAGTGTTTGTGGACAAATTAATGCAGGTAAATCTACTTTTTTAAATTATTTATTGTTTAAAGATAAGGATGTATTACCAGCTGATGATACTCCATGGACTGCAAAGTTAAGTACTATTCGATATGGAGAAAAAGATCAAGCAACAGTTACATATTATTCTGAAGAGGAATGGAATCAACTCAAAGAATTAAAATATATTGATGAGGATACAAAAGAAGAAATCTCTTTTTATGAAAAATTCTTAGTTGAAGATGTTGATGAAGCAGCTATGGAAGGCATACATCCTGAGGAACTCATTCATAAAGTATCAAAAAAACAAAAAAACATCCCATTAGATCAATTAAAGAATTACGTTACAAAAGGAGGATATTATACTCCTTTTGTACATTCTGTTGATATACAAGTGAATAATGAGATTGCAAAAGGCGTCGTATTTGTAGATACTCCGGGTCTTAATGACCGAAATGTTTTAAGGTCTAAAGTAACAGAAGATTGGATTTGTCGTTCAAGTGCAGTAATCTACTTGTTCTATACAGGGCAACCTTTAAGTAGACCTGATTATGATTTTATCGATCAACACTTACAAAGTGTTCCTTCAGAAAAGTTACTATTTGTACTTACAAAGGCTGATACAAGTGAAGATTATGATTCTGCACTTGCTTATGTAGAAAATTCTCTAAAAACAGATCCAGAGTTAGCAAAAAGAAAATTAATTTCAGATGACCGTAAAGTATATGCTGTATCTACGTTAGCAGCAATTTTAAAATATAAAGAAGAACAAGGTATTGAACTTTCTGATGATGAATACTATCATAAAGAAAGAATGGAAGAAGAAGACTTAGAAGAATTTATTGATGAAGCAGGTTATTTTCCAAAATTTGTTTCTGCTATTCAAGAGCATATTATGAGTGATAAAGGAAAATTTATCATCAATAAAGGTCAAAATGAGGCAAAACAAATTCTAAAGACAAAAGAGCTTGCCCTACAAGGTAAATGTGATGAGCTACAATCTGTTATTAATGATTTAGGGAAAACGGATGAAGAATTAATAGCGAAATTAGATGAAATTAAGACTCTTATTATAGAAAATGAGAATATTAGTAACGAATTTGGAGATAAAAAATTTGACTTACTTGGTACCTTTGAAAATGATTTATCGGAGTTAACAAATACTTTTAAGCAAAAAATTATAGAGAAATCTTATAACGAAATCAATAGTCTTAGCTCAGTCAAAGAAAAAATTACTTTAACTGGTTTCCATGTAAAGTCCGTAATTGAGGCATCTATCTATACCCTTAATAATAATATTCAACAACTTAATATTAATAATAAAGTCGATAATCTTCAGCAAGAAATTAGTTCCAAAATACGACAAATGCTCGAAGGGAATGATTTAAGTAATCGTTTATCTGTTTTTATGCCTCCTGTAGTACCTTTAAAACAGGTTTTGGATGGTTTAAATTTAGAAAAACTAGATTCCTCAACACTTAAAAGTACAGCTAGAACGAGAGAATGGTATGGAGCTATAAATGAAACACAAACGATGGCAAAAATTAAAACTGAAATTGCCCGTTCTGTAGAAGCTTGTACAAATAAGATTTCCACAAAAGTCTATGATAGTATAGAACAACGTATCAATAAATATTTTGAACAAATGGATCGTAATCTAGATAATGAATTAAAAAAATCTCAAGAACAAGTTAATAATATCCTTAACCAAGATACTAATCAGAAAATATTAGTTAATCAACATAAAGAAGAGTTAACTCATAAATTACAAGAATTAAACTCTTTTCAAGAAATAAAAAAACAAATTTCTAATCAAATATAAATATGAAGAATATGAATAATTTAATCATTTTCGGGAGCGTTTCTTTCGTGATGATCGTTGGTATTTCCAGTTACTATATATATAACACGATTAAGCAAAAAAATAACAATAATAGAAAGTCTAATTTTAAAAAGGATGTCCAAAATATTAGTGTAGAATCTATCACTAATAAATTAAATACTTACTTAGAAGAAGTGAAGCTAGATTCAAAAAAATACTTCGTAAGTAATAAATTGGTTATAGCTTTTAACAATCAGGAGTTAGATATTAATTATACCAATACAATTGAATCAAAAACAGTATATGATTTTGGTTTTACGGAGGATGAAATAAACCAAGCACTTACCTTTCTACATCAGAAGGCTAATAAAGTGGCTAATAAAAATATTAATAAACTAAAAGCACTTTCATTTTTAATTGATTACAACAAAGTCATTGGTAAAAAAGAAGGATTACAAGAAAGTAATGACACTTACAATTTAGCTAGTATGAATCAAGAAGTATTTGAACAAATTGAAAACAATTTGGAGAAAAGTATCAATAGATTAGTTGGATAATTTTAGAATCACAAGACCTTATAGAAGATCTTGTTAGAATTTCTTCTATAAGGTTTTATATTTAACCACATAAAATGAGAACATTAAAAAGTATATCTGATCGATTAAACCAAGCGAGAAATAAAACATATACACATAATACATCTTCAACTGCTAAAGAAAACACTCAAATAAATAATTCAACAGAAATGTTTTGCGGTACTTTAGAAGATGCAATTGATTTATACTATGATGATAAAATTGATGATGCTATTCACATTTTAGAGAAAATATCTAAAAATGATCCAACGTCAAAGTGTTATCATTATTTAGGATTGTGTTATTCATCCCAAAATGAATATCGAAAAGCAATAGACCACTTCAATTTATCTCTAGATATCAACCCAAATAATGTAAAGTCATTAATTGAAAAAGGTAGTATTTTATACGAACACCTTGATAAGTTTGATGAAGCTATAGATTTAGCTGACATAGCAATTTCATTAAACTCTCAAAATGCATGGGGATACTCATTGCGAGGTAAAGTTCATTATGCTAAATCAGAATTTAATAAAGCTATTAAAGATTTTACTAAAGCAATCATTCTTGATAAGGGAGAATTTGCTTGGTTTTATTATTATAGAGGAGTTAGCTATAAAGCAAATGAACAATTAAATAAGGCTAAATGTGATATAGAAAGAGCTATTCAAGTAAAGGATTCTGTTCAAAATTTTTATTATGAATTAGGTTTAATTCAAAATACTTTAGATGAGGATTTAGAAGCCATTCAATCTATTTCAAAGGCAATAGACCTTTGTGAAAATGATGTTCCTGCAAGCTATTTCGGTAACAGAGGTAGTATCTACTCTTTTTTAGGAGATTATGATAAAGCCATCGTAGATCTAGAAAAAGCCATAACATTAGATCCTAAATATGATTTTGCTTATAAAATAATAGGATATATATATATGGAATTAGAAAAGGAAGAGGAAGCACTAGATAATTATAAAAAAGCAGTAGATATAGATGTTGATTATAGCGATGCTTATGATAAAATGGCATTATGCTATTTAATACTTGATAATATGGAGATAGCAAAAGAAGCTGCAGAAGAAGCCTTAGAAATAAATCCTAATCTAATTACTTCTCTAAATATATTAGGAACATATTACCTTAACATTGAACAACAAGTTAGAGCAAAAAGATATTTCTCCAGGTCATTAGATATTGATCCTGAACATGAATATGCAATTGAACATCTTCAAAAATGTAATTAATTCCTTACTTCTAACCTTTATTATAGCTTACTACATTAAGTAGTCTTAGTGATTTAACCTACAACCTAATTACAATGAAATTTATTTATATCAGTCTTTTCATTATTCAATTACCCTATCATCACCTTAGTATGTTCAGCTATTCTGGTTGTAGTGATGTATTCTGTTGTCAAACAGATAATAAAAAGTATAAAAGAGATGATATCCTTATTATTTAGCGATCCTAAATTATTCTTTAAAAACTTTTTGAAAGCTCTTTTCTCAGAATAATACTACTTTCAAATGAAACTCCTTATCCTCCTCCCACTACTCCTCACCTCCTGCCTCAACACCTCAGACATTCAAAAAATTAATTCTGAAGTTGAACTTTTAAAAGGGCATGAAATAGTAGAGCAATTATTAGATTGTAATGATGGTGATGTAGAACAACTTGCTAGAATATTTTCAACTTCAGTACCGGTGATTCAACGGATACAAAACAAAGAATCTGAATTGACATTTTCGGCTGATCAGCAGTGGAAAGATGTACTTAAGAAAGTGAAAATTGAGGGGAGTGGAGTTTTCTACGATTTAGACCCTTATTACGAATCACGGACAAGGAAAGTACTTTATTATATCTATGAATTTTGGTGGATTTACCCTTTTTTATACCTAATTCCTCTTCTCTTTTTTAAAGAGTTTTTTACCCTAAATTTATTTGTGGGTTCTGTATTAAAGGATATAATTTTAATGATAACACTGTTATCTCTCAATTGGGTGTTCCCTTATGTGTCTCCTATTGATTTACAATCAAAGACTCATGATTTGAAAGTAGAACGCCTCCTTAAGAGATAGAAAGAAATACTAATTCCAAAGTTGATTTACTTCAGCAAGATTTAAAGCCCAGTGCTGATCATATATCTGGTCAGCATTTTCTTTTTCATTAGCAATTTCTTGTTGATGTACTTCGGCTTTTAACTCTAGGAGTTCTCCTATTTTTATTTTGGAATCTAGTCTTTTGATTAAAGCTTTTACAGCATATAGAGACATATTATGTACCACTTGTCCACCGAATTCTAACTCCAGCCATAAAACTTCTTTCTTTTCGACATCCAATACCCCAAAGAGCAATCCTTTTGTAAGGTTGTTATCATTGATCTTTACTTGTTGTTGTACATGTGCAGGGTGATAGGCCACTCCACTTTTAGTTACTTTCATTGGGTGTTTGGCATCCATCCAACCTACCATTAAGTTGGGAGATAGATTACCAGAGGAATAACTGTTACAAGTAAAATAAACGTATTTCGCTTTTAATTGCTGAAGAGTTGGAATATCTATTTCTATATATTCTGCCGTTCCAATTTGGTCTGGAATATAAATTATATCACCGCTATGTTTACACCCATCAATCACCATGTTTCCATAGTTGCAGTATTCTTGCTTATTAGAGTAGACTACAGCACAACTTAAATCCATATCCAAATGTTGAGCCGGCAACCCTTCTCCCCATTGCATAAACAAACGAATGGTATCTCCTTTCAAAGGTAACTTTACGCCTGAAGGCATGTAATTATTATCCTGAATCGTTTGACTTCTATCTCCAATGGAAATAGGTACATTATACAACTGAGGGTCAATATAAATAGATCGAGCCGTACCCACTTCCTGCTGTGATAAATGCTTTTTGATGATTTCCAGTGTAAATGATTTTATTTTCTGAACAATCTCCTCTCGCTCTACTTTTGTCAGTTGATGAATATTTTTATTCTTCATAATATGTAAATGCTTCCCTCCCAACGGCTTCACCAAACGGTCACCAGTGGGACTGAAATAATATTCAGCATACATACTCAACGTCATGATCAAACGCATAGGAACCTTAGAAGAGATCTCCTCGAAATGTTTGAGCGTATCATCTACTCCAAATCGAAAAATCAAAGAAAATAAAGACCTTGAAAAATAGCCAGGATTCGCCTTTAGCAATTCAAAAGCCTCCGGCCTTTTTTTGTACTTTAAGAAATGGTTCAATTGACCTCTCCACACCTCATAATTACTATTATAAAACGCATCTAATAATTGTGCTAACTGACCAAAATCTCTATGATTACTCCATTCTGTTAGTCGCAATGCTCTAATCACTCTTACCCACATATTTCTATTGGGGTGCATCTCTTCACATTGCTTCTCGATACTCATCGGTAATTCATTGATCCATTGTGCATATTTTCTACATTCACTTCTAGAAAAATGTAATTTGATTTTTTCTTTCTGAACCTGAACCAATTTTTTATTGATAGTAGTCCTAATATGCCACACCTGAGTATTTTCAAAATTTCTAACAATAATTGTTTTGGGTTTGATGATCTGTAAGTAACCTGTTTTTTTATACCATAAATACCTAAGAATATCCTTCGGTGATTGTAATAATTCCTTTAACTTATCATGCTCTTCATTCGTGATTAAATAGTCGATCACTAAAGCTTTATTCTCCTTAGTAATAAACTTGAGCTTTTTCGGTAAACCAAAATGGAATAGCAATGTCTTCAGGCTTTCTACTTGTGTTGCATCCAAAGGATTTTTGGACTGTAATAAACCTAAAAAATGCTTTTCTAAATCCTCTTCTGTCCACAATTCTAGTTTTCTAAAACCTATCGCGTCAGACTGTTCCAATATTAATTTCTCAAATTGAAAAGGTGTACCACAAATCGGGCAACCATTGTATTTTTCCAACTTAAAAGTACCATCAGGTATTCTATGACCACACGTTAATTGAGTACCTTTTTTCTCACCTAATAGATTAGAAAGCCATACTAATAATAATGTTTTATTTCTATCTTTAATTTCCTCAGGAATATTCCACTTCCGAATCAATGGCGTCCAGTTGGAATGTAATCGATGAATCTTCTTGAATACACTATAGACCCTTCCCAATTCCTCAGAAGGTGCCTCATTTAAAGCATCAAAAAGTGCTTTGGAAAAGGTGTAACCAATATTCTGAAGTGTTTTTAAAAAAAATAAAGTGTCATCTTTTATGGAGGGGGAATCGGAAGAAGGAAGTTTAGAATTAGACAGTACAATAGCATTATTACGAATGGCAACTTTCTGTAAATCTCTATTCATTAATTGGTAGATATTAGATAAGGGTAAGAATAAAAAGAGATAGGTGGGATTCGAACCCATCTTCGACCCAATTCTACGAAAAGGGGAAATCGAAAAATATGTCCTATTTGACGATGCGCTTAGACTCTCGCTCTATCTCTTATAAGGCAATTGATGTTGGTCCGATATTACAATTTTCATGAAGTAACCAATACTTGGCCTGTTATATGAATACAAATGTAACAATGTTTCTTATTGTTTTATTATATTTGACATTTTTTATAATTACAACAGGATTTTATTTAATCGATTTATTAGTTGAACCTCTACAAGAGTAAGTAAAGTGGTATATTATGAATAGTAAGTAGTTGAGCTTTAATCCAAAAAAAAGTCTTAGTTATTCTGTTTGCTACGTTTTGATATTATGTAATTTATCCATTATTCGATTTCAATCTCTTCATTTATCATAATCAATTAATCTTGAAATTTTTCAAACACCCCATCAATCAACCCCTTCACCTCTTCCAAAGTCTCGTACTTATACGTACTAATCTCCTTACAACCCGATATCATCGCAGAAGTTTTTTCACCCCTGTGGAAACAGTAAATCGGCTTTTTCATTTCTAAACCTCTGCCAATTTCATAGCCTACTCCTAAAGATGGAACAGTCACGTCTGCAATAATCACATCTGAGGCGATAAGCCAAGCCATATCTTGATTATGAATTTCGATATCAGTAATTGCATCTTCTTGAAGATCCATTTGTCCAATATGTTCTGTGAGCACCTCACCATAATTTTTTAAATGGGAAATGATTTCTTGATATAATTGAGCGTCTTGACGTCCTCCGCGGATAGAACCAGAGAAATATATTTTCATTTTAAAATTGAGTTTAATCTAAAGTCTAAAGCTAGATAAAAATTTGATATTCAAGATTGATCTACCTTTTTTTAACAAAGAAACCACTATCAACAATTATCGTTAATAGTGGCGTTACAATTTACATCAAAATATTATGCTAGCTTAAAGTTCTACTTGAACGTGCTGGTTATAATTGATTGCATTCATTAAAAAGAATGCCCAATTGTCTTTAGAGTACTTGATTACCGAAGCTTCATTTCCTTCGTTTAATCTTGTCACTACTGCTTGATTCATGAATATATTTTCAGGATAATTTCCTCCCGATTTTTTAAACTCTTTTTCAGAAATTTGGGCAACCTCATTGTTTGCGTTGTTCTTCACATAGTATGAATTAGGAACAAACTCCATTACAGCTCCTTTAAACTTATACCCTTTTTCCTCAATTTGAAGATGGACTTTCACTTGGGTATTTTTTCCTTTTGGATCATAAAAAACCGTCACCTCATTACTCGAATCATAATTGATGGCTTGTAATAATACAGGCTTTACTTTTTTACCTTTTGTGATGTTGATTTTCTCAAAATAAGAAACCTGAGATTTAGAAATCATCACTTTAGACAAATCCTTATCGCCTACATAACTAATTGATTGATGTTGATTGACAAGATCACTTACCTTCACATCTTTTGAAGTCCCAATAAAAACGGATTTAATATTTTCCAGCTTTAGTTTCACTTTTTGACCAGTTGCCTGATCTTTTACATGAATTTGAGTGATAATATTATCAATACTACCAGAAACAAATTTTATCTGTCCACTGACATATTCACCTTCCTCTGTAAGTACAGAAACAGGAGAGGATAACTCTATATCGTCGGTATTATTAGTGAAATGTGGCATATCCGAAGGTTTGAATGGATAAGTTGGGTTTTTCTTCGATAAATCAATTTCTACAGGAATTAGCTGAGCATAAATTGATGATGAAAAGAAGAAAATCATCACAATAGAAATAATAGTATTTAGCTTCATTTTTAGAATGTATTATAAGTTTAAGTTTTAATTAGCGTTTTACATTCTCTATTTACGTTGAAAAAACGAAGTTGTATTTCTTTATTTTTCTCCTATTGTTCCGAAAAAGAGCCAAAAAAAGTCATGAGAACGGATTCCCATGACTTCTATATTTTTGAATTAAATGGATTAATAATTTCCCCACTTAATGTACGTTTCTAAATCTTTATCGCCTCTACCCGATAAATTGACTACCACTACATCGTCCGGTTTAAAGTCCATTTTGCCTAATGCTGCAAAAGCGTGAGCAGACTCTACCGCTGGAATAATACCTTCTAATCTCGATAATTCCACTCCGGCTGTCATTGCCTCATCATCGGTAACATATTTGAATTGTGCTCTTCCAGAATCAAATAAGTGGGCGTGGATTGGTCCGATACCAGGATAATCCAAACCTGCAGAAATCGAGTAAGGTTCTACCACCTGACCATCTTCCGTCTGCATCAAAATAGTTTTTGATCCGTGTAAAACGCCTGGCGTACCTAAAGCTGTTGTCGCTGCCGACTCACCCGACTCAACACCTAACCCTGCCGCTTCTACTGCTACTAAATTCACATCCAAAGCATCTAAATAATGATAGAAAGCACCTGCAGCATTTGAGCCACCACCCACACATGCAATCACATGATCTGGGTTTTCCTTACCTTCTTTCTCTTTTAATTGCCATTTCATTTCCTCAGAAATAACCGACTGGAATTTAGCCACCATATCAGGATAAGGATGAGGTCCTACTACAGATCCAATGATGTAATGTGTATCTGTTGGGTTATTGATCCAGTGACGCATTGCTTCGTTCGTCGCATCTTTTAGTGTTTTAGAACCACTTTTTGCTGGAACAACTGTAGCTCCTAAAAGACGCATACGCTCTACGTTTGGACGCTGACGGGCGATATCAATTTCTCCCATATAAACGATACACTCCAAGTTCATCAAAGCACAAACTGTTGCTGTAGCCACACCGTGTTGGCCAGCACCTGTCTCTGCAATAATTTTCTTTTTGTTTAGTCGTTTCGCTAATAAAATCTGACCAATAGTGTTGTTCACTTTATGTGCACCTGTGTGGTTCAAATCTTCACGCTTAAGATAAATTTTCGCTCCGTATTTTTCAGATAATTTTTTCGCAAAGTATAAAGGTGTTGGACGACCTACATAGTCTTTCAATAATCCATCAAACTCTTCTTTAAACTTTGGATCGGCAATCATTGCCTCATAATTTTCTTTCAGCTCTTTAACGTTCGGATAAAGCATTTCTGGAATATATGCTCCTCCAAATTGACCGTAATAGCCATACTGATCTGGTTCTTGATAAGTCATATTTCTTTATTTATCGTTGATGGATTTCACCCACTCTGACAAGGAAGTCAATTGCTCCACATCTTTTAATGCCGGTGATATCTCAAATTTACTATTTACATCAATTCCTTTGCAAGGTAAGTGATCTAACTTTCTGATATTCTTAATATTTTCAAGCGAAAGTCCACCACTCAACAGAAAAGGTTTTGTTGAATTGTATTGTTCTAAAACTCCCCAATCAAATGTTTCTCCGGTTCCACCATGTTTAGGTGATTTCGTATCGAAAAGGAAGTAATCCACAAATGCTTCATAAGGCTTTAGTACTTCAAAATTAAACTCATCTTTAATTCCGAAAACTTTAAATACCTCAAACCCTTTTTCTTTTAATGACTGACACAACTCGGGAGTCTCTTTTCCATGCAGTTGAATGACATCAAAATGATATTTTTTAGCGAAATCAAGAATGGTTTGTTTCTCTTCATTCACAAACACTCCTACTCTTTTTGTTTGAATATCGTTCGACCATTTTTCTTCCAAGAAAGAAACGTCTTCTCTTTCTATAAACCTCGATGAAGGTGGGTACATGATAAAGCCCATATAATCAGGCTCCAATGTTAAGACATCATAAATATTCTTTTGATCTCTCATTCCACAAACCTTCCAACTGACGGTTTTGATATTTTGTTTGTCTTTGATCATGAACTAAAGTTTAACTCAATCTATCTATCACAAAACTATGTATATAAGAAAACTAATTCTCCTTTCTTTATTATTTGTTTCTCCTTTGATGGTGTTTTCTCAGCAACCTGAATTTAAATCAATCAAAACTTTTACTGAAGGAAATATTACTACATTAGTTAAAAATGCTTCTATAAATATTTCAAAAAGATTATTTGAAACTGATACAATAAGATTCAATTCAAACATGGATACTATCTTTTTCTCTTCCACTTATTTCAATAATATTTTTGTGACCTATCACCCAAATACTCGGAAAGAAAAATTTCAAATAATACCTTCTAAAAAGGCATTTTATGTAGTTGAATTAGATTCTATCATTATCGATTCTTTAACCTTAAAGGAAAACAGTAAAAAGAAACTAGAATTTTTCCCTCAATGTGAAGCTGATTCTATTAATTTCTTAATGAAAGAACAAATTATCACACTGTCTGAAAATGCTAAAATCAAATTTGAATTATTTATGGTAAAGGGAAATAAAATTCAGTATAACTTCTACACAAAAGATATTTCCATTTACATTTCAAAAGACATTCTAACAATTATCACAAACCCTGAAATTATTTCGATCCAAGGAAAAATTAAATCAAAGATCGATAAAAACGGATATCTAATTTTGAAACAAGACTGTATTTACAACAGTGAAACAAATATTCTCCGCCCCTTAAAATAATTTCAAAAAGAAGGAGGCAACTACTATCTTTGATATATGAAAAACATCAGTTTCCTTCTTCTTTTCGTTGTTTTGTTTCTTTCTGGATGCAACCGACAATTCTACGACAGAGAGCGTTCTCTCGATTATACTGCTGATAATGCATATATCGATCAGAAGAAAAACATGCTCTGTCTAAGAGGAAACGCCGTTTTTATTGGTCCTGAAATTGAAATTACTGCAGATTCCATAGACCTTCACCATCGTTCTGGTTTGGTCGTTGTTTATGGAACTGAAGATGGTCCTGCCGAAGTATATATCAAAAGTGATAACCTAAAAGTATTGGGTAGCTACCGAATGGCGGGAAGTAGAGATACCTTCTACAGACCATTTGATTATTACCCTCAGGTGAACCGACTTCGCTTTCATTCTGAAAAGAAACAGCCTTTCTTCAAGAAAACTAAAGTTGACCAATAAAGTCGATAGCCGCTTGTGCTGGATTCTCCGTTTTCATGAAATTCTCTCCTATCAAAAAGCCTTTATAACCGTACGTCTTCAGCTCTTTGATATTCTCGATATTACTGATTCCACTTTCAGATACCTTCACAAATTCGTTAGGGATTTTCTCTGCCAACGCCTTCGACGTTTCGATGCTTACCTCAAACGTTTTCAAGTTTCTGTTATTTACACCGATCAAATCCATACATGGATCAACATGGGCATTTAACTCTTCTTCGTTGTGCACTTCAAGAAGTACTTGCATACCCAAATTTCTAGCAACTGCAGCATATTGCTTACTCTCTTTTGGAGTCAAACAAGCAGCAATCAAAAGGATAAAATCTGCTCCAATCGACTTTGCCTCAATAATCTGATATTCATCAACGATGAAATCTTTACGGATAATCGGCACTGGAGAAACTGAACGAGCAGCTAACAAATCATCTACTGTTCCTCCGAAAAATTCCTGATCCGTTAAAACAGACATTGCTGACGCTCCAGCTTTGAAATACCCTTCGGCAACATCAGATACTTTGGCAGTACCGTTAATTAGTCCTTTTGAAGGAGATTGTCTTTTGAACTCAGCAATGATACCCGATTTCGTTGGACTTCCAATCCACGCTTTCGCTGATACTGGTTCTTTATCAAATAGTGGTCTTGATTGTAAATCTGCCACTGTCAAAATTTCTTTTCTTGCTGCTACCTCTATCTTTTTGTGGGCAACGATTTTATCTAAAATAGTCATTTGATATCGACCTTTTATTGTGCTATTAATTTTTTGAATGAGTTCAATGCTGCTCCCGATGCTAAGGACTCTTTCGCTTGGGCAACACCTTCAATTAATGGAAGACCTTTACCTGTGGCAATCGCTACACCTGCATTGGCTAATACCGCTTGCTTCTGAGGTTCCGTTCCTTTATTCTCCAAAATATCAGTGAAGATCTTTGCCGACTCTGCAATTGATCCACCACCAAATAAAGATTCTTTCGTCTGATAATTCAATCCTAAATCTTCTGGCTTCAGTAACTTCTCGGCATCTTTAGTAATCATCTTAAATGGAGAAGTTAGAGAGATCTCATCGTAAATATCCAACGAGTGAAGGATGGCAAATTGCTTATCAGTTTGCTGATATAAGTAACCATACAAACGAGCAATTTCTAAGCTGAATACACCTACAATTTGTTTCTTAGGGAAAGAAGGGTTTACCATTGGTCCTAACATATTGAAGAATGTTTTCACACCCAATTCTCTACGAATCGGCGCTACATTTTTCATCGCTGGGTGGAACAATGGAGCGTGAATAAAGCAAATCCCTGCCTCCTCTAAATTTCTTTTCAGTGTATCGACATCGTTGGTGAAATCGTATCCGAAATGGGCCATCAAGTTAGACGATCCACACACAGAAGAAACACCATTGTTACCATGTTTGGCCACATTTTGTCCGGCTCCTGCTACAATAAACGATGATAAAGTCGAGATGTTGAATGTATCCTGACCGTCACCACCTGTACCACACAAATCCATGGCATCGAAATCGTCTAAGTCAATTCTTAGACACAATTCCAACATGGCATCTCTAAAACCAGTAAGTTCTTCCACGGTGATGCTTCGCATAGAATACACCGTTAAAAATGCAGCAATCTGAGAAGGGTTAAACTCTCCCTGTGCCAGTTTAGTTAAGGTTTCTCTTGCCTCTACTTCCGACAAAGAACCGTACTCGAAAAGTCTGTTTAAAATCTTTTTCATAATCCTTGATTTATCCCTGTACCCAGTTTTTAAGCATTTCCATACCGTGTTCTGTCAATACCGATTCTGGATGGAATTGTACGCCTTGAACATCAAATTCTTTATGTTGAACGGCCATTACATAGCCTTTTTCGTCTCTAGCGGTTACTTGCAATGGTGTTCCTGCTAAGCTATCCGATTGAATCACCCAAGAGTGGTAATGTCCAATTTTAAATGTGTTAGGCAATCCTTGGAACAAACGAGCGTCTGGAGTCGTTACCTGTGCCGTGTCTTGAACACCATGCAATGGATAATTATTTGCTAATGATGCTCCGAAAGCTTCTCCTATAGCCTGATGCCCTAAACAAACGCCTAAAATACTTTTCGACGAGGCATATTCTTTAATCACCTGCGGCATAATGCCCGCTTCTGATGGAATACCCGGTCCAGGAGAAAGAAGGATTTTGTCGTATTTACCGACTTTCTCTAAAGTAATTTTATCGTTTCTAAATATATCTACCTCTTGCCCTAACTCTCTTAAATAATGCACCAAGTTGTACACAAACGAGTCGTAATTATCGAGCACTAATATCTTATTCTTCATCTCTTCTTTTCTTCTCTATTATAAATTCTCCGCTTTGTCCATTGCATTTCTCAGTGCTGCCAATTTGTTGTGCACCTCTTGCAATTCACTTTCCTCCGACGATTGTGCCACTACACCTGCACCCGCTCTATACGTTAACTGATTGTCCAAACTTAAGAACGAACGGATCATAATTGCGTGGTTGAAGTCGCCATCAAAACTCATAAAACCAATCGCACCACCGTAGAAACTTCTTCTCACGTTTTCATACTTGTCGATTAATTCCATGGCCTTGTATTTAGGCGATCCAGATAATGTACCTGCAGGGAAAGTATCGGCCACTACTCTCAAAGGATCTGTGCCTTCTGTAAGCTGACCATTCACTTTAGATACCAAGTGAATCAAATGAGAATAATATTGGATTTCTTTAAATACTTCTACTTCTACCTCATCTCCATTTCTACTCAAATCGTTTCTGGCTAAATCAACTAGCATGACGTGTTCTGAGTTTTCTTTTGGATCGTTGTATAACTCTTGAGCGATTTCCGCATCCTTTTTGTCATTACCCGTACGCTTAAATGTACCAGCAATTGGATGGATCGTCGCTTGCTTATCTTTTATTATAATTTGTGCCTCCGGCGATGAACCAAAGATCTTGTATGTACCGTAATCGAAATAGAATAAATAAGGTGATGGGTTAATTGATCTCAAGGCTCTATATACATTGAACTCGTCGCCTTGGAAGTTTTGTTGATAACGTCTTGATAAAACGATTTGGAAAACATCTCCTCTAAAACAGTGATCTTTTCCTTTCTTAATCACATCTAAAAATTCTTGATCAGTGAAGTTGGTCGTTTCCTCTCCCACTCTCGAGAAGTGATAAGCAGGATAGTTTTTACTTTTGATCAACGTCTTAATTTCTTCGATATTACTTTCTGATGCTTCCCCTTCAGGAATGTGCTCAAAAATATGCAGCTCATTTTTAAAGTGGTTGATCGCTATCACATATCTAAATGCTTGATATCGAATCTGAGGAATCTCTGTATCTACTTTATCCTTATCAAAAGTAATTTCCTCGAACGATTGTACCGCATCGTAAGTCATGTATCCGAATAAACCATGAGAAGCAAACTTTTGGTGTTCCTCATTTTTGTATTCAAATGACTTCGAGAATGTCGATAATGCTGCTAAAGCTTCCTCATAATTATCAAGATTTCGTTTTTGCTCCTCTTCTCCAGGATACTGAATTCTTAATTCTTTATCATTAACTGAAAACTCGGCAACAGGTTCACAACAGATAAAAGAGTAACTGTTATCAGCCCCATGGTAATCCGAACTTTCTAATAGTAAGCTATTGGCAAAACGGTCTCTCACCCTCAAGTAAATACTTACTGGAGTCACCGTATCGGCTAGTAATTCAGCGTGTGTGTTGATGAAACGGTACATGTTATTTTAATTTATTTTTTTGACTGCAAAAAGTATGAACATAAAAAAAGCTCACTGAGTGATCAGCGAGCTTTTTTTATAATATATATCTTGAAAAATATAGCTATACGCGACTGTTCACTCAATTGGAATTAACTGAGCGCCACCACCACGATAAAACGATATTTTTGATTGCATTTTTCATTATGCGATAAAAGTAGTGAGTAGAAAGTTAATTCCCAACGAATTATTGATTTTTTCGATGACATCAACAAAAAAACAATAATCACAAGTATTTTATTAACAAATATTGCTTTTTATTGAAAATTTTCAAACAAAACCAACCAATCTTTCAACGATTAATATTTGATTAACTATTTAGCTATCAAAAACTCTCTGTTATTTTGATTTGTTTAAGATTTCCACGAAAGTTATCACTATCTATTCTTCAAAGTTTATAGTATTTTTAGCCAAATATCTCACAAGTCTCAAAAGTGATCACACTAATTGAACGATCTAAGCTAATCGAATAAATGATTCAAATACATCAACTTATATATAAATATCCAAAAGGGGTTGAAATCAGTTTTCCTGATTTTGAAATTAAATCTGGAGAAGAAATTTTGATTCTTGGTGCTTCCGGATGTGGAAAAACCACTTTACTCCATGTATTGGGAGGTTTACTTCCTGCAACGTCAGGTAAAGTGATTATCAACGACACGGATATTACTCAACTTACAGGAAGTAAAGTAGATCAATTCCGCGGGAAAAATATTGGTGTGATTTTCCAGAAGCCGCATTTTGCTAGAGCATTAACAGTAAAAGAAAATTTAGCTTTTGCTCAGAAAGCTGGAGGCAAAAAAGTAGATAGTGGTAGAATCAAACATTTATTGGAAAGATTGGATATTGCCCAACATATTGATGCTAGTCCAAGTAATATGAGTGAGGGGGAAAAACAACGTCTGAGTGTCGCTATGGCACTCATCAATAAGCCTGCATTATTATTGGCTGATGAACCCACAGCGAGTTTAGACGATGAACATGCCAATGAGGTAATTCAATTATTAAGAGAAATGGCTTCTGAAGAAAATTCAGCTTTAGCGATTGTTACTCACGACAGCCGATTAAAAGAAGCCTTTGCAGAAAGAACACTTACCTTATCTAAACTTCACTAAGCCAATTATGAATATCTTTAAGTTTGCCTGGAAAAATTTATGGCATAAGCCTTTAAATACATCATTAAATCTTATCCTTTTTGCCTTTGGGGTAAGTATTATTTCTGCTTTATTACTCTCTCAAGATTATTTTGAGAAAACACTGAAGAAAAATCAAGCAGGTATTGGTATGGTTGTCGGTGCGAAAGGAAGTCCTTTACAACTTATTCTCTGTGCCATTTATCAAGTAGATACTCCTACCGGAAATATCCCTTTATCTGAAACCAAACGTTTAAAAAAACATCCTTTGGTTTCAAAAGCTATCCCTCAATCTTTAGGTGATTCTTATAAAGGCTATCGAATTGTAGGTACTACTCATGAATACCCTGAATTATATAAAGCAGAAATCGCTTCAGGAAAAATGTTTGATGAAAACAAATCATTAGAAGTAACTGTTGGATCTGCTGTGGCTAAAAAACTAGGTTTAAAACTTGGAGATGATTTTCATTCAGCTCATGGCATTGGAGAAGGTGGACACGAACACGATCATGAACATTTTGAAGTAGTCGGTATTTTAAAACCTACAGGCACAGTGATCGATCAATTGTTATTAACGAGTTTGTCTTCTATTTGGGATGTACATAAACACGAAAAACCAAGTGGAGCCAATTATGGGAATTTATCTAGTAAAAAAGAGGAACATCATCATGATGATCATGAGGAAGATAGAGAAATCACTAACCTTCTGATTAAGTTTAGAAACCCAATGGGTGCCATCACTTTACCTAGAATGGTGAATGAACAAACCTCTATGCAAGCCGCTTCTCCTGCTTATGAAACATCAAGATTATTGTCTTTATTAGATGATGCGATCAAAGCACTAAAAGCTTTAGCTGTTGCTATTATGATTGTTTCTGGCTTGAGTATTTTCATCTCGCTATATAATTCATTGAAAGAGAGAAAATACGAATTGGCCTATTTACGATCTTTAGGTACATCTCAAAGATATATTTTTAGTCTTTTATTAATAGAAGGTTTACTGTGTTCTTTCATTGGGTTTGGGATAGGAATGTTACTGAGTCATGGGAGTATTTATATAGCAGCGACGCAAATTGATACATTAGCGGCGTTAAATATTGGTGGTACATCATTTAACTCGGGAGAAATTGTTTTATTTGCAAGTACAATCGGTATTGGATTTTTAGCTTCTATACTTCCTGCACTTCAAGCAGCACGTACTAACATATCAAAAGCTTTATCAGAATAAACATGAAATATATCACTTTCGTCTTACTACTTTTTTCATTCTTGACTACTTCATATGCACAAGATGATAACAATCCTTGGAAGACTTTAAGTCATGTAGAAATGAAAACCTACATGGACGAAACCTTAGGCTTTGAGGTTTCAGAACCTATTTTCGGCCCTGAAGTAGAAATGCTAGACGGTTCATTTATCACTATATCCGGTTATATTTTACCAGTGGATAGTGAAGATGGGACAAGTATCATCTCTTTTATGCCTTTCGCTAGTTGTTTCTTTTGTGGAAATGCAGGCCCTGAAACAGTAATGGAATTGGATATTCCCAAAGTGCAAAGTCAGGTAAATAAAAAAGTGACGGTGAGAGGACAGTTAAAATTAAACAGAGATGATTTTTATAGTTTAATCTATAAACTTAAAAATACAGAACTCATCAAAGTCGAATAGTATTTGATATTCATTTATCGAATGGATATAAAAAAAGAGTTAGTTCAGTGTAATTGAGCTAACTCTTTTTTAATTATCGTAACGACTATAAAAGTCTTATTCTCTTAATTTGATTTTACCACACACAATTCAGAATCACATGAATGATCCTTTCCATGTGTTTTTTTCATATTCATAAAATGAAGTGCGATCAATGAAAATGATGCGGAGTAAGAGATGACTGCTAACCACATAGGTTCAAAACCTGCATATTTTACTAACATGGTAGTAGCATACACTAAATATGACATCCACATTCCTACTTTCATCCAACGGATACAAGATTTTCTGGAAGCAAAATAAACCGCAATACCTCCTATTAAAACCATTGAGATATCTAGAACTCCAAAAAAATCCATGGTATGCGAGTGTGCATGATCATGTCCCTCATGTGCATGAGATAAAGCAGAAGTAAAAATAATTACTCCTGAAGTAAGAATACAATGTATTAAACAAAACAAGGATCCAGTAAAGCCAATTTGATCGGCATATCTTTCTAGTCTTAATCGTAAGGAATTGATCATGATGCAAAATTATATCTCGATTCTTTTTTTTGCAAACTTGTTGCAACAAAGATGTAGTTGCATTTACAAAAATTATCCTAATTCAGCATATATCAATATTTATTTGCGAAAATATATTCCATAAAATCTCCAACATTCGTTTAAACATTAATGATTTATCATATTTTCATGTAAAAAATCAAATATTTAATGATCAAATCGTCAAGAACTTTGAATAAGTAGAACTTTTGTTCAAATTTGCAGTTAATATGTATATAGATTTATTCTAAATAACTTTTTTTTGATAATGATTGACATTGAACAACTTCGAAGCGAATTCCCAATATTGGCCACAGAGGTAAACGGTCATCCTCTTACTTATTTTGATAATGGTGCGACAAATCAAAAACCCCAATCGGTCATTGATGCGCTTTCAGGATATTATAAAGGATACAACTCTAATGTTCATAGAGGGGCACACGCACTTGCAGACAAAGCAACTCAAGCTTTTGAGCATACTCGTGAATTGCTTAAAGAGTTTGTCAATGCGCCAAAAACAGAGCAAATCATTTTCACTAAAGGAACTACAGAAGGAATCAATCTTGTAGCGAATACTTATGGTAGAGCTAATTTACAAGCAGGCGATGAAGTGATTGTTTCTACTATGGAACACCACTCCAATATTGTTCCTTGGCAGATTGTGGCCCAAGAAAAAGGGGCAACTGTTAGAAACATTCCAATTTCTGATGAAGGTGAAATTATCTTCGAGGAATTTGAAAAAATGCTTTCAGACAAAGTGAAAATCGTTTCTATCGTTCATGCATCAAATGCTTTGGGTACAGTAAATCCTGTAGAACGTATTATCGAGAAAGCCCACGAAATTGGTGCTGTAGTTTTAATCGATGGTGCACAATCTGCAGCTCACTTACCAATTGATGTTCAAGCTCTGAATTGTGATTTCTTTGTTACCTCAGCACATAAAATGTTCGGACCAACAGGTATGGGCTTTTTATATGGTAAGGAAGATATTTTAAATGATATGCCTCCTTTTATGGGCGGTGGAGAAATGATTAAAGAAGTATCTTTTGATGGTACTACATTTAATACTCTACCTTATAAATTTGAGGCAGGCACCCCAAATATTGCAGATACAGTAGCTTATGCTAAAGCTATTGAATTTATCAACAGATACGGGAAGGAAAACATTGCTGCAAGAGAAAAAGAATTGTTGGATTACGCTACAAAAAAATTGATTGAAGAAGTACCTACGGCAAAAATAATTGGTACCTCATCAAACAAAGTAAGCGTTCTATCATTTATTATAGAGAATATCCACAATTATGATATTGGGATGATGTTGGATGCTAGAGGCATTGCGGTAAGAACCGGTCATCACTGTACTCAACCTTTAATGGCTCGTTATGGCTTGGAAGGAACAGTAAGAGCATCATTCTCTGTGTATAATACCTTTGAAGAGATCGATAACTTTATCGAAGCCCTAAAAAGGATTGTAAAAATGTTTGGATAAATAGAAATAGATATAAATATGTCAGTGGCAACAAAAAGCATAGAAGAAGTACAAAACGACATCATCGATGATTTCGATTTGTTAGATGGAGATAGAGAGTCTACTATCTTTTATATCATGGAATTAGGACAAGAACTTCCTGCAATTGATGAAACACACATGGTTGACGAAAACTTAATCAAAGGGTGTCAATCGAAAGTGTGGCTAACTACCGATTTTGTAGATGGTCATGTTATTTTCAATGCAGATAGTAATACTGATATCACTAAAGGTTTAATCAGTTTACTAATTAGAGTGCTTAATGGTAGAACTCCTCTAGAAATTATGAATGCTGATTTATTCTTCTTTGAAAAAATTGGTATGAATGGAGTAATTGGCTCTCAACGTTCTAATGGCTTTGCCTCAATGATCAAACAAATGAAGTTTTATGCATTGGCTTACAGTGCGAAAAACTAATATTCAATCATGTCAGAAAATAAAAACGAATCTGTAAATACTATGAGCAATACAGATGAATTAAAAGATAATATCATTGCAGCGATCAAAACAGTGTATGATCCTGAAATCCCAGTAGATGTTTTCGAATTGGGGTTAATCTATGATATCAATATTATTCCTCCTTTAAACAAAGTGCATATTTTAATGACACTTACTACACCCTCTTGCCCTTCTGCGGAACAAATCCCTGGTGAAATTGAGCAAGTGGCAAAAGCAGTAGAAGGAGTGAGTGATGTAGAAATTGAACTTACTTTCGAGCCTCCTTACACTACAGACATGATGTCTGAAGAAGCAAAGTTGGAACTCGGCTTTTTATAGAGAATACAAACGTATAAACAATAACGGAAATTATGTATCCAGAACATTTGACTACTCCTATGAAATTGGAGTTGACTGATAATGGTTTTGCAGATCTAACATCTGCTACTGAAGTAGAAGAAACTATTGCGAAAGCAGGTACTACTTTATTGGTAATCAACTCAGTTTGTGGTTGTGCTGCAGGTACTTGTAGACCAGGCGTTTTACAATCGCTTCAACAATCAGAGGTAAAACCAACTCAATTGGCAACAGTATTTGCTGGTGTTGATGCTGAGGCAGTAGCTAAAGCTAGAGAGTTAATGTTACCTTACCCTCCATCGTCGCCAAGTATTGCGATGTTCAAAGATGGTGAGTTAGTTCACTTTATCGAAAGACACCACATCGAAGGCCGTTCTGCTGAAATGATCGCTGAACACCTTACGGCTGTTTATAAAGAATTCTGCTAGTCAGAATGAAAACAAAAAAATGCTGATCGTTAATTCGATCAGCATTTTTTTTATTTAGAGTTTCCTACGTAGGCAAACTTAAAATGTATTCTTCTGTTTTGTCGTCTTCCCTCTTTTGTAGCATTACTAACAAGTGGTTCATCCTCACCTTTACTATCTACAATAATACGATTAGGGTTTTCGATATCTTTAAAGAAAAATCCTACTGATTTTGCTCTCTCCATACCTAAATAAGTATTATAAACCGCTGGACCACTACTATCTGTATGTCCTGTAATCTTTAAAGATTTTTTCGGATTTTTCGTTAAATACTCTTTGATTTCGGATAAGATTTTATGATGTGTTGTGGAGAATTCCTTTGAATCAAATGGAAACTGAATAGTCATATCTTCTACTCGTTTCTCAAATTCCAAGTCCTCATTACTTGTGTTTTCTCCAACAATTTCTTGATGAATTTCCTCATGATCGTGTTCAGGATCATAATTTACATAACCATCCTCAGAACCACCTGTATTTTCAATGTATCTCAAGTTCACTCCTGTCTTCGCCCCTTTTACAAATTTAGAAGACAGTTGTTCTCTTTCTACACCGTGATCAACCATATAATCAATAATTGCATTAATATCAGCTAATCCTTTTTTCGATTCATCTGCAGTAATTACTAATTCTAAAACAGCACAATTTCTAAGTTCAGCCAGTAAATGATTCAATAGATCCTTATTAATATCTATCACATCATCATTACTTTCTTCGACCAACAGTTCATTATAACTTAAGTCTGCATCGTAATGTTGACAATTGGCTGCTCTTGACAATGTTTTTTGATATCCCTTGGGACGAATGATGTACTCCATACGTTCATTTTTCCAAGACTCTTCATCATCTGCTAAATAAAGAGGGAATCTAGTACCGTAACCAATATTTTGATCTACTAGGGCATCATCTGTATATCCAACAGTATGCATACCTTCTAAAGACTCCATAGATCTAGTTTTAGATTCAAATTCTAAAACAAGGTCACTTTTATCATCATTGTAATTACTATGTCCTACCACTTCTATACTCTGATCAGGGTGCTTTTCAATAAACTCTTTTAATAATTTAAGTTCTATTGCCGAGGCTGCCATATCCAATTCATTTTCTTTGAAATAGATATTGTTCAGTTCCTCTGATCTATTTTCAGCAAAAGGTTGTAAGGTATATGTTTTCGTATAGTTTACAGTTCCTGAATTATATTTACTAAAATCAATTCTTTCAGACTTCAATAGATAATTATCAGCAGTTAAGATAACTCCATAGTTTCCATAACAACGATGCATAAATTCTACAGGCGTATTGATATTAATAAAATCAAGTTCTCTTTCTATTTCCTGAGTTTTAATGTTGATCAATTTTAAATTAATTGCTGCATTTTTCTCGTCTTCTGTGGTAGCTGCAAACTTAAAGAAAACTACTTTTTGAATATTGGCTTCGTTGTTTTTCACACAATAAATATCGAATCCACCCATTCCTTCTTCTCTTACTGAAGAAAAATATGATTCTTCACCATCAGCAGACATTACATAGAAAATATCATCGCTTGGTGAGTTTACTGGATAATTTAACTGTTCTAATGTACCTAGTTCACCAGTCATTAAATCGATATCGATTTTAAATACATCAAAACCACCAATACTGTGATGCCCTTGTGAACTAAAGTATAAAGTCTTACCATTCGGATGTATATAAGGCGATTCCTCGTCTAAGTCAGAGTTAATTACTCCACCTAGGTTTTGTGCTTCAGCCCACTCACCGTTAGGTAGCTTTCTAATGATGTATAAGTCTTTTCCTCCTTGTGCTTCAGGATCTTCTCTATCACTTACGAAAATAATTGCTTTACCATCGGCAGACATACTCATGTGTGTTTCATGAGCAGTAGAATTAATCGGTGCAGAAACTGATGTTGGTTCAGACCATTTTCCATCCCTATAATTCACTTCGTAGATGTTCCCCGGATTGTTTGTACTTTTTCCGTAACTACGGTACATGAAAAGTTGATTCCCATCAGAAGACAATGCAATCGCTGCATCGTGTTCATCTGTATTGATCTCGCTAAATTCTTTTGGAGAATGCCAAAACCCATCTTCTCTTCTATCCATGTAAAATACATCTTGATATGGAAGTTGGTCATGAGGGTCTAATTCATGATGACTCGAGATATCCTGACGATGAGATGTAAAGTATAAACGAGAACCATCTACCGTAATAATTGGTGCTAAATCTGGAAGATAAGTATTGGCCAAAGAAAGATTAAGCATCAATTTATTATCTGCTTTTGCAAAAAATGCAGGTCCTCTTTTACATTGATCAATATATCTATCCAATTCCTCTTCTGTAAAAACAGTGTAACCGGCTAACTTTTTCTTCTCTTTTAAAGTTTCTTCGGTTTCCGATTGAAGAATTGCTTTGGCCTTCTCAAATTTGACTATGGCAGAATCGAACTCCATAACTAAATGGTAAGTTCTTCCCAGCCAATAATCGATTTGACGCATATCGGGTTGTAGAATATTCGCTTTTTGGAAATAAGGAAGTGCATCAACCTTATTTTTTGTAGGTGAATGAAAAGTTGCTATACCTAAATAATACCACATTAAAGCGTTATTCTGACTTGTCTTAGTAGCAACAAGCATTTCATCTTCCACAAAATGATATTCTTCAATTTTTAAATATCTTTCTGCTTCTTTGAGCGCTTTTTTGTCTTTTGAGCTAACTGTTTGCCCAATACTATGCAATGAAGTTATTATAAAAAGTAGTAATAGTAACAGTTTATTTTGGGAGTAGATCATTTTGAGAGTATCTGATTATTAAACTACTAATTTCGAAATTCTAGAGGAGTAAACGAAATTCTACGATTCTTTTTTCTACCTTCTTCCGTGTTATTGTCTGCAATTGGCTGTTTAAATCCATAAGATTTATGCGTTAATCTACTTTTTTCTATCCCCATAATGATCAATTGTTGAACCACAGCTTTAGATCTTTTTTCTCCTAAAATAGTATTAAATGCGGCTGTACCTTTGTTATCTGTATGTCCGCCTACCTCTAACAAGAGGTCCGGATATCTATCCATTACATCAAAAACTTGTTCGATTACACGAAAACTTTCCGATGTAATTACATTACTATTAAAAGCAAAATTGATCGTTCCGATAACATCCAAAACTTCACCTAAAGTAGGCTCTAATACTGGAATTGTATCTTCTACTACTACTTCTACAAAAGCTACTTCTTCTATATCTTTTGGAAGAATTACATATTCAATTCTCTGATTCTTTAGTCTACCTAATTTTGAATTATTAGAGGCAATTGGATGTTGCCAACCGAACCCTTCTACTTCTAATTTATCTACATCTACCCCTCTACTTATTAATTCTTTAGCAATTTTGTCCGCTTTATCTTGAGTATATTCCATCACACTTGCAGAGTCTTTATCCGATAAAGCTTCATGCACGTGGATACCTATTTTATATTCCTCTACATTTTTAATGAAGTTGGCTAAATCATTCAATTCTGCCTCCGATTGTTCTGTAATATTCAATTGATCATCAAAGAATATGTTATTTAACTCCTCTCTTTCTTGAGGGGCGATTCTTTTCAACTTCACAATATCATTAATTTCCAGATACTGATCGATTTCTTTGATATTGATATTCTTTGAATGAAATAAATAACCACTTTGTAGCACCCTAAATCCATAATTATGATCAGGTTCTAAATAGAATAAATATTTACCACCTTCAGCACTAGCCGTGATGATCTCTTCTTTCACATCATTTTCTACTACCGACAATCCTGCTTCCACCAAATTATTTGATGTTGCATCACGTACTTCACCTACCAAGGCAATTGACTGTACTGTTTCCGATGGAACAATGGCCATATAAATATCTTGTCCACCATAACTATCTTCTCTAATAGAAGAGAAGTAGCCTCTTTGTCCATCAGAAGAAATTGAATAAAAAACATCGTCTCCTGCAGTGTTTATAGGGTAGCCAATATTTTTTGGGGTAGACCAGGCCTTAGTACTTTCATTCCATTCCGAAGAATAAATGTCGTAACCTCCCATACCATTGTGTCCTTTAGAACTAAAGTACAATACTTTTCCACTTGGGTGAATAAACGGAGATTCCTCGTCATACTCTGTATTAATCACTGGGCCTAAATTTTCAGCCTTTCCCCAACTACCATCCTCTTCCTTATGGATAACATAAATATCTTTACCGCCGTGAGCATCTTTTTGAGATCGGTTACTAGTAAAATAAAGCGATTTACCATCGGCAGTTAGAGAGGCATGTGTTTCCCAATTATCAGAATTAATATCTTTTGATAACTCTAGTGGTCTTGACCAATCCTTTCCGTTCCACTGACTTAAATATAAATCACCTGAATGGCTTCCTGTGTTTCTATACAAAAACAAAGAATTACCTGAAGGGGAAATACCTACAGCGGCATCATGACCTTTTGTATTTACTGTTGTTCCAATATTTTTTGCTTTTTGCCAAACACCCTCTTCATCATGGTGAGCGATATAGACATCTTCATAATACAAACCATCGATCGGATCGATATCTCCCCCTTTACTATCTGGTCTTCTTGAAGTAAAGATTAATGTTTTTTCATCTGCTGAAAGCACGGGGGCGAAATCTTGATATTCGGAGTTAATATTAGGTCCCAAATTAACGATGATCATTTCTAAAGAATCATCCATTAATTCCATACTCTTTAAACATTGTTTCTTTAAAAGCTCCAGTTCTTTGGTTAGTTTTTTATCGGTTTTTGTGGTCGATAAGTAATGATCATATAAATCATATGCTTCTTTAAAACGATGATTGTATTGTAAAGAAACTGCTTTTAAACGTTTTAATTCAGGGTAAGTCTCCTCATCATTTACTTTTTCGAAATAGGCGAGTGCGTGACTTTTATTTAAAGTCTGAGAATGTATATAGACATATCCCATAAGGTAATTCCATTCAGTATCAGAAGCACCTTCATCAGCTACATGTTTAAGAACTTCTTCTGCATGATGAAATTCTTCGTATTTCATGTACTCTTTGGCATATCGAACAGCCTTTTTAAACTCAGAAGTATGTTTTACTTTTTGTCCAAAAGATAAATTGATAGAAAATAGTATGACACAGACAGTAAAAAGTGGGTGTAAATGAAGTTTCATGTTAAAAAATGTCGCTTTGTAATATATTCTTAGTTAGATAATGCAAACAATATCATACAATTATAAGTTAAAATGCAAAAAGCATTGGTCTAAACTTTGAAAATTGTAATTTTGCAAAAAATATAATCTCAGAATTTTCCGAGATCAATTCAGTACAATTTACTGAAAACATCAATTAGATAAAAACATGACGGTATTACCTTATAAAGATAGCGGAGACGGCAAAAAAGAACAGGTGGCAAATATGTTTAATAACATATCGGCGAAGTACGATTTACTTAACCGTGTTCTTAGTGGTGGAATAGATATTTATTGGAGAAAAGTAGCTATCAATAAATTAAAGAAACAACAACCAAAGACTATTTTGGATGTAGCAACAGGAACGGGTGACCTAGCATTGCAAGCATGGGCAACACTTAAACCAGAAAAAATTACTGGAGCTGATATTTCTTCAGGTATGGTAGAAGTTGGTCGTGAAAAGATTGCTAAAAAAGGTTTATCAGATGTTATTGACCTTCAAATTGGAGATTCAGAAAACTTACCTTTTGTAGATAATTCTTTTGAAGCTGTAACAGTTGCTTTTGGTGTTCGTAACTTTGAAAATTTGGAGAAAGGATTGGCAGAAATCAAGAGAGTATTAAAACCTAATGGCACATTAGTTGTACTTGAATTCTCACAACCTACAAATTTCCTATTCAAACATTTATATAGATTCTATTCTATGCGAGTATTACCTTTGATAGGAAAATTAGTTTCTAAAGATAACTCAGCCTATACTTACTTACCTGAATCTGTAGAACAATTCCCTTACGGAAAAGCTTTTACTGATATTCTAAGTAAACTAGGTTACAAATCGGCCACATGTACAACACTCACTTTTGGGATAAGTTCTATATATACAGGAACAAAATAAATTTTTTATTTTTCTCTATTTTATTGATCACATTTTGTTCAAATACATCATTTGCTCAATTAAAGAAGAAAAAACAGACGAGTAGTACCGTTTACAACCTAATGAATTTCGACAACCGAACTTTTCATTATGGTTTTCAGATAGGGTATATTTCCTCTCCGGTAGGAATGGATCCATCGAGCGATCCTTACATAATCATACCGAATGAAGATGGAACTACTAACCAATATCTTACTTACATAACTCCTCAGACGACTGCCAGTTTTTTACTTGGCTTCATCATGAACATCAAATTATCTCAAGATAATCACTGGCACTTTAGGACCTCTCCTAACGTTTCGTTTTTTTCTAGAAGATTTTCTATTGATTTATTAGACGGAGGAACACTAGATAGTAGAGATGTTGATCAGCTTCAATCGAATACCAATTTGGAGATTCCATTATTGTTGAAATATCAGTCTGATAGAAGAAAGAATCATAGAATGTATTTATTAGGAGGTATTACACCTTCATATATGGTAGCTACAAAACATGAATCATCAAGAAAAGAGTATTTTATTACTTTAAACGAGTTTAATATGTCTTTGACTTGGGGTTTTGGATTCCATATTTACAATAGTATGTTCTGCTTATCTCCAGAGATTAGAATCTCACATGGTTTAATGAACGTTGCAGCTCAACCAGAGAACTCTTTGATTATGCATACGGTCGATGCCATTAGAACACACAAAATATCGTTTGTGATCAACTTTGAAGGTTAATATCAAAAAAAGATTATATAAAAAGCCTCTACTATTAATCAGTAGGGGCTTCTTCGTCTTTACCTTTTGATGTTCCTATTTCCACACCTTCCGTAGTAATAAAGTTACTTTCATTTAATGCTCTGTCGCATATATGAATTTCAAACTTTATAGAGTCTCCTTCTGAAAATATATCTTGAATTCTTTCATCAACAAGTAGTAGTATTAAGTACCTCAACTCACCTTCTAAAGGTCTATCTCTTCCTGAATTGTTCAACAATGGGAAACGACCATTGTATGAAGTTCCATCATCAAATGTGATCATGGAAAATTCTGTTTCATCAGGACGTTTTAAAAGTATATCAACAAAATAATTGTTGTGATACTTATTTACCATAGTAGTATCAGGATTATCAGGATCGGGAATAGTTGCATCATACTTTGGATCTTGTTCATCAGAACTTAATCCTAAATCGCCATCCCCATCTCTGAAATTTAGACCTACATAAATAGAATCTTGTTTCCCAGAATCCGAATCTCCATCACCACCTGCCCTATTTTCTATCCACGCAAATTCAATCTCAGGTTCGTTTGGAAACTCAGGTTCTCCAAAACATGAACTTAACATGAGAAGTATTAACAGATAAGGTACATATTTTATTTGCTGTGTTATATATTTTAGCGAAGTCATAGACAGATGAACTTAATTTATTAGGTGGATCTACGTCACTTTTAGTAAATTCCTTTACTTTTAAGTATCAAGATAATTAAATCTAAAGTATCTCAGAATGCAATCCATAGAATTTATTGAACAATTCAAGAAAAAAATATTCACCATTAAAAGTGAAAAAGATTTTGAAGAGGCTACATTAGCTGCCTTTAGATTTCAAGCTGTTCAAAATCCTATTTATGCTGAATACTTAAAGCATTTAGGAATCTCTATTAATAATATACATAAGATTACTGAAATTCCATTTATGCCGATCGAGTTTTTTAAGACTCAAAAGGTAATTTGTGAAAATATAACGGAAGAACAAATTTTTAGAAGTAGCGGTACAACCGGAAGCGTGAAGAGTCAACACTATGTAGCCGACCTTAATCACTATAAAAAAATTACCACCACATACTTCGAGAAAATCTATGGTCCATTGGATAAAATCCATATTCTAGCCCTTTTACCAAGCTATTTAGAACGTAACGATGCCTCCTTAATTCGCATGGTTTCTGACTTTATGGAGTTTTCTACAAGTGATTCAGACTTTTATCTTGATAATTTAGAAACATTGGCTCACAAATTGCAGGATTTAAAGAATAGTGGTGAAAAAGTGATCCTATTTGGTGTGACCTTTGCTCTTCTTGATTTTGCTGAAAAACATCCCGCTGATTACTCTAATGTGATTATCATGGAAACTGGCGGAATGAAAGGTAGAAAAAAAGAATTGACAAGAAGTGAGGTACACGATCAATTAAAAAAAGCATTCAATTCAGACAAAATTCACTCAGAATATGGTATGACCGAATTGCTTTCTCAAGGATACTCTTTAGGTGACGAACAGTTTATTACTCCACCTTGGATGAGAATCTACTTCAGAGAAATTAATGATCCTTTTTCGTTAACTACCAATAAAAGAGGAGGAATTAATATTGTTGATTTAGGCAATATTGAATCTTGCTGTTTTATTGAAACAAAAGACATCGGTGCTCCAGGAAAAGACTTTAATCATTTTTATGTTTTAGGTCGCTTTGATAATACCGATATTAGAGGTTGTAATTTGATGGTACAATAAATTAATCATATGAAACGCTTTTTAATTTTCTGTTCTTGCCTAGGTTTATTTGCGCTGTCTTCGTGCAGAACATATAAGACATGTCCTACTTACGCTAAAAACGACATCAAACAAGAAATTTTAGCTTCAAAGCAAGCTGTAGATCAGACTAAAAACTAGGTTTGGCTACAAGGAAAAAAGACCCGATAGAAATTGATTTTTCTATCGGGTCTTTTTTTTAAGAGTGAAGAGCGTTTTTTAAATTAAAAATGAAAAGTTAAAAATGAAAAACGTGAAATGTTGAGGATACGAATGAAGAGTGAAGTTCCATCTAAAACAATGGCATCTAACATTTCTAGTTTGTTTTCGAAGAAATACTATTTACATCTCTGTCTCTATATAAAGGAGGTCGACCTCTCTAGTACTATCAGTTTTAGCAGAAACTCATACGTTGGATAGCAACACCCTTATGATTTTCTATATTTTTGAATATTTCTATATTTACTGTAAGCTAGACTAGATATACTGTCTAGAAATAAACTATAATAGACAAGCAAATTATTTTAATAATTATGAACGAAGAATTTGAACATGAAGCAATCTCTAACATAGTAATAATCTTTTTTTGTTCTTTTACAGGAGCAGCGTATTCTTATTTTATGGAAGAATATTTTATTGCTGAGATTCTACTGGCAACAAGCTTTATATTTTTTTGTGTAATGCTGAGTTCTTTATTTGCCAAGAACAAGAAATATATATTTGCCTTTTTAGCTGTTGCCTTTCCCTCAATTATTCTTTTTATCGGCTATTATATGAATGATAATTTTATAAGTCAAACAGATACTGAGGTATTATTTATGTTTCTATCTTTAGAATTAATACTTATCGGAACTGCTATTAAATATTATGTTGCCCCAAAAGAATAAAAATTATTCAATTCACTGTAAACAAAAAAAGGTTAGCTAACATCTCGTGTTAACTAACCTTCTATATTTAATGAATGTGGCGCCGACTTACTCTCCCGGGGGTTAACCCAGTACCATCAGCACTGTAGGGCTTAACTGCTCTGTTCGGAATGGGAAGAGGTGAACACCTACGTCATTGGCACCATCAATGTCTTAATATCATTGACTGTGAACAGTAAAAACTTTGTCGGTGTCCCCACTAAGGGGACACCAACCGAAGAAAAGCTTTCGGGCGATTAGTACTTCTCAGCTTAATCCATCTCTGAACTTACACTTGAAGCCTATCAACGTCATCATCTATAACAACCCTCATAAGGAAATCTCATCTCGAGGTGGGTTTCGCGCTTAGATGCTTTCAGCGCTTATCCGCTCCACACATAGGTACCCGGCGATGCTCCTGGCGGAACAACCGGTACGCCAGAGGTGTGTCCAACTCGGTCCTCTCGTACTAAAGTCAGAGCCTCTCAAATTTCCAACGCCCGCAACAGATAGAGACCGA